>NZ_KV794148.1:54474-80223 GCF_001808665.1 Streptococcus sp. HMSC070B10
GACATCTCCTTTATGTTATTTTACAAATATATCAAGTGCTGATTTACTTATAGTATACCATAAAGATTTGTCTGAACTCACAACTACGTAAACCTTTATTCCTGTCTCGTTTTCTATCACCTGACGGACTATACCGATGTTTTTCTTTCCTTTATCGTTTTTAATTTTCAAAGGATCTGTTTCAGAATAACTTGTATACTCTTCATTAGCAATTTCTTGACCAGAGAGAATCTCTTGTAAATAGGAAAATAAAAGAGTAGATACAAGCATTTTAGGGTGATAAAATGGGTAACCAAAGGCATGATAGAAGGCGTCGAAGTGACAATCTTCCAAGGTATTCACCACTTTTTCAATAGTAAAGACAAGATGATCTTGTGGTAAGAAAGAACTGATTTCTAGTGGTATAGTTGTTTGATTTGTGTTATAGTGAATAGGCATGGGATAGACTTTCTAAATGGTTTATTAAGCAATTCTATTTTACAAAGACTATCACAACCATGTAAAAAAGCAACGGCAAATCCGTTGCTTTTTTTGGAGATAAGGGACTATTGTCCAAGGATCGTTATTTTATATTTAAAGTATAGTTTTTTTATTTGGAATTTTGTCTTATCTTATCTCATTCCCATTTGAGAAAGTTTAGTTTGATATTTATTTTGGTCTACTAAGAGTGCCTGTCCTCCATAGACATCATAGGCATCGACCCAATCACCTAGTTCTGGAACTGTTAATCTCTCAATGCCATTTTGCGCTCCGTCTAGGAAGGATAAGCCATTGGTCAATAAGAAACTATAAGGAACATTCGTAGAGGTCATGCCAAAGACCTTACCAAGTGCTTCTGATCCAGTAAAGAGTTTGGTTGGATCCTTGAGTTGTTGCAGAACAGCTGCCAATACTTGCTGTTGTCTCTTAGTGCGACCATAATCACCTTCATCATCATCACGGAAGCGAGCATAATTTAGCAAGGTTGAACCGTTCATCTGCTGTTTCCCAACTTTGATAGTCTGGGTTGGAGACTCTGTTTCTGTAGCATGCAAATCATCTCCCACCGTAGCTTCGGTTAACGGTTGGCCTTCTAAGGTTGAGAATTTGGCATCAATCGTCACACCATCAGGGAAGAGAGTGTCAATAGCGGTTGCGAAGGCCTGAAAATCAACCAAGGCATAGTACTTAATATCCAAGTCAAAATTATCTTTCAATACTTGGCGAACCATTTCCGCCCCTTTTTGACCTTCTTGCTCCCCTAGTTCATAGGCTACATTTAACTTGTTATCTGTTTGTTTCTTCCCATTGATAATCTTACTATATCCATCAATATAAACTAAGTTATCACGCATGAAGCTGACCAGCTTAATTTTCTTATCGGAGCCGCCAACATTTAGTACCATAATAGAGTCTGTTCTCGTTTCAGCACTATTTTGGCCGATCCGTCCATCCGTCCCCATAATCAAAATATTAACCCCATCCTTGGTATCTTGACCATGAAAAACTTCTACTTGAGCTGCCTTAGCATTGGCAGGTTTATTTGGATCCGCATTTGAATAGCCTTTTAGGAACATAAAAATCATGCCAAAACCGACACAGGCTAGAAGAGCAAGCAATCCTGCAAAAATGCGCCCCCAACGAATCTTACGTTTTTTGGGCTTAACCTTTGGAAGAGAATGGCTTTTCTGGTATTTTTTTGCACGGCTACGGTTTCCATAGGATGGAAGAGGAGACTGATTGACTGGTTCCATGAAAGACTCTTCCATATCGTGATTTTCATTATGAATTTCTGGAGAAGCTTTACTACTGCTAGCCATATTTAACTTACCTTGCAGGTAAGCAAACTCTTTTTTCTCTCGCTCATTGAGGTAATGAATGTTCTTAAAAAGATAGTCATAACGTAACTGCTCGTGATGGTTTAAAGGATTTTCTTTACTCATCTTCTCTCCTTTCCATTGTCTGATATTGGATAAATGGGATAGGCACCCATTACTTTATACTGGATTCCAATCGCTTCTAATTCTTTTTGGGCAAAGTGGACCAAATCCTTATCAGCATAGTCCACATCGATAATGAAAAAGTATTCTCCCAGCGCTGTCTTGAGTGGACGACTTTCAATTTTTGTCAGGTCAATTCCTCGCCAAGCAAAAGTTGAAAGGGCCTTGTAGAGGGCACCGGGAAGGTTGTCAGGTAAGGTCAAGGCCAAACTCATTTTTTCAGTTTGTGCTTGCAAGGGAATGGTTGCACCTTCAGCTCCCAAAACCCAGAAACGTGTGAAATTGGCTTCCATTTCCTGAATATCCTCGGCAATCAGTTCCAAGCCATATTCTTCGGCAGAACTTCTAGGAGCTATGGCTGCATAAGGCTGGTCTGGATGTTCAGAAATAAAACGAGCCGCATAAGCTGTACTAGCTGTTACCTCGATTTGGGCCTCTGGATATTGTTCATCGATGAATTTCTTTCCTTGAGCCAAGGCCTGTGGATGTGAAAAAATCTTTTCAATCTTAGTATGACCTGGAACCACCATCAACTGCTGATGAATAGGCTGAACGATTTCTGCTACTGCTTGAATGCGAGCCTGATGAAAAAGGTAGTCCAAGGTTTCATGAACACTACCCTCGATAGAATTTTCAACTGGCACCACAGAATAGTCCACCAAACCTTGCTCATAGGCCTTGATGACATCTGTAATATTGGCAAAGGCCTGCAATTCCTCCTGAGGAAAAGCTGTCTGCACAACATGGTGTGAAAATGATCCCTTGGGACCTAGATAAGCAATTTTCATCTCAGTTCCTCTATAATTTCCTCTGGGCTTAGCTCGGTCACATCCAAAATCCGACTAGCCACTTCCTCATACAAAGCCTGTCTTTCTTGGAAAATAGCTGCTAATTCTTCCTTGCTATTATTTAGAAAAAGCGGGCGCTGATTGTCCTTATCAGCTGATATGCGTTGGTAGAGGGTGTCAAAATCAGCTTTCAGGTAGATATTATCAGAATTTGTCTTTAGTAAGTCACGATTTCGCTGAGAAACGACCACTCCTCCACCAGTTGACACAACTTGGTCTCTTTGTAGTAACTCAGCCAATACTTCTGACTCTACCTGTCGAAAGGTCTCTTCTCCCATTTCCACGAAAAATTCCGCAATGGACATACCTAAGCGTTTCTCAATCAGGGCATCCATATCAAAGTAATTAGGGTCCAAGCCTCTTGCAATAGTCGATTTGCCAGCCCCCATAAATCCTAGTAATACCTTAGTCATGAATCAAGCTCTCCAAATCATCAAAGAAGCTAGGATAGCTGGTATTGATAGCTTCAGCACGGACAAGCTCCACTTCTCCATCAGCAACCAAGAGGGCTGCAATGGCTGTCATCATTCCGATACGGTGGTCACCAAACGTATTGACTCTAGCACCGTGAAGGGCTGATTTCCCTTTGATAATCATCCCATCTGCCGTAGGAGTAATATCTGCTCCCATACTATTTAAGGCGTCTGCGACTACCTGAATGCGGTCTGTTTCTTTGACTTTAAGTTCCTCAGCATCCTTAATAACTGTTACACCTTGCGCTTGGGTCGCAAGCAGGGCAATAATGGGCAATTCATCAATCAAGCGTGGAATCAAAGCGCCACCAATCTCTGTTCCTTTCAGGTCTGAAGACTCAACAGTTAAGGTAGCAGATTTAGCGACTGGGTCAATTTCAGTTATTTCTAGTTTTCCACCCATGGCACGAATGACATCGATGATACCTGTACGCGTTTCGTTAATACCAACATTCTTCAGCACTACACGAGAATTTGGAACAATCAAACCTGCGACCAACCAAAAGGCTGCACTGGAAATATCTCCTGGAACAATTACCTTTTGTCCAGTCAGTTTTTGAGGCCCTTGGACTGTGATTTTCTTACCATCCACACTTAAATGACCACCAAATTGTTGTAACATATCTTCCGTATGATTACGAGTGCACTCTTTTTCGATAATAACAGACTCCCCCTGAGCCTGCAAGGCCGCAAACATCAAGGCTGACTTGACTTGAGCAGAGGCAATCGGCAACTCATAATAAATAGGTCTTAGGTTTTTCGTCCCTTTTAAATGAAGGGGAGGAAGGTCTCGCTCAGTTTGTCCCGAAATACTAACGCCCATTTTTTTCAGCGGAAGGGTCACACGATCCATAGGACGTTTGGAAAGACTATCATCTCCAAACATTTCTACTTCAAAGTCTGCACCAGCAAGAACACCTGAAATCAAGCGAATCGAGGTGCCAGAATTTCCCATATCAAGGGCATTTTGCGGCGCTTTTAAGCCATCCATGCCTACACCTTGAATAGTGATCACATCGTCTTTATCCTCAATAACAACACCAAGGTCACGAAAAACCTGCATAGTTGAGAGCACGTCCTCACCACGCAATATATCATAAACCTTGGTCTCACCCTCAGCCAAACTTCCAAAGATAATGGAACGGTGGCTGATAGACTTATCACCTGGAACTCGGATACTGCCATGTAAGTGGCTAATGTTTGTTTTTAGTTTCATACTAGACCTCATACTTGCAATACTTTTACTTATTTTATCATAAAAAGCCAGAAATTCCTTAAAAATTTCTGACTTTATGATAGTTATTTTCTTATTTTAGCAATTCTGAAACTGGTTCAAAAACAATTTTTTCAATGTCAGAAAGGTAAATTGCCAATTGTTGTTGCTTGGTAAAGAATTCTGACAAGAGGCTGTTCCCCTGAATCTGCTTGCCAAAGCCTTCCATCTTAGCTTGGAAGGAAGCATCTGGCATTTGCCCTGTCTGTGCTAGTTTTTGAATTTCCTCTTGAAAGGCAACATATTCTGTAAAAATTTTGCTTGCCTCAGCATCTGCTGCAATAGCATCTTTAGCTGCTTTAACAGCCTTGTATTCTGGCAATTCGCGTAGACCGCGACTGAGTTCATTTGCACTATCGTAAATATTTGACATAATTTTCTCCTTATTTATTTTTTTAAAAATTACTAGTCACTCTGTGGTCATTATTATTGTGCAATCACTTTTATATAACCTCTTGAATGTCCATTTCTTAATTCCTTATCTGGTATATACTCTATCTTCAAAGCTCCTAAATTAGAACCTGTTTTTATTTCATTTGACATAAGATTACCAAAATAGTTATTTATCTCATCATCGGATAAGGATGATTCAATCGATTTAACAATATCATGAAATACTTCTTTCATTCCTGTAACACCAAATTCACTATTTTCATTTGTCTGATTAATTGTTACATTGATTTTATCAGTATCATTTGCATGTAAAAGCTCCAAGTAATATCCGTAGCTTGATGCGAAATATTTTATTTTTATATTTCCTTTTTTGATATTTTCTAATGGGTTATTAGAATTTTGATTATAGCTATTGATAAACTCATTAATATTTCTATCGTCTACATACTTTGAATTGGTTTTCTCTTAATTTATTTCCTTGTTGGATGGTTCATTTTTTGTCTCGACACTGGCTTCTGAAGTAGTTTTCACATCTTTTTTAACAGCGTAAGCTCTAAGTAAGATAAAAGAAATAAAGATAATACCAAATATGAATCTAGGCTCTATTTTAGGCATGATTTTCTCCTTACTTGATGACGACTGTGTAGTCGGTATTTTCTGTTATGAGATGCTCAGCTCTTTCCAAGTCTTGAGCATTTTTAAATGAAATTTGTAGGATCCCGTGAATATCTTCACGGTTTTCCTCATTGATGTGAATATTGACCAAGGAAGTTCCTCGTAGCAATTCCAAAATCCTCAGGATGACATCTTCTTCATCGGGAACGTCAACATAGAGATCGTAAGAACTATCCACTCCACCACGCTTATGGATTTCCATGGCCTGCCGTTGCTCACGCGCTTGGTTGAAAAAGTTCCAGATTTGCTCCTCATCTCCCTTGCTGATGGCCCGGCCAACCTCATCCAAACGTTCCTTAAAATCCTCAATCCGCTCTAGGATTGTCTCGCGATTGGACAAGAGAATGGAGGTCCACATACCTGGCTCGCTTTCTGCAATTCGAGTCATATCTCGGAAACCACCGGCCGCAAAGCGCCTTGCCATTTCATGTTCTTGAGCATAAACCGCGGTCTGTTCCATGAGACTGGAAGCCAGAATATGAGGAAAATGGCTGATCTGAGAAGTGACTCGGTCATGCTCCTTGGCATCAATCTCGATAAAGCGAGCGTGAAGACCTGAAAGCAGATCCTTCATTTCCTCAAGTGTGTCAGGACTTGTCAGGCTCGAAGGCGTGAAGATATAATAGGCATTTTCAAAAAGATTGACATCTGCCGAAGCAGCCCCTGTCTTGTGACTACCAGCCATGGGATGGGCTCCTACAAAGCGAACAGACTTGCCAGCCAAATACTGCTCCGCTGCATCTACAATGGCTAACTTGGTCGAACCAGCATCTGAAATAATGACGCCTTCTTTCAAGTCCAAGTTGGCCAATTCCTTAATGAAAGCAATGGTTTGTTTGATTGGCAAACTGAGGATGATGATATCTGCCAAAGGAGCAAAACTCGCAAAATCATCTGTTGCACGGTCAATCATGCCTTCTTTCAAGGCAATATCTCTCGAAGCTTGACTGCGATTATAACCCAAAATTTCATAATCTGGATGATCGCGTTTGATACCTAAGGCCATAGAGGCACCAATCAGACCAAGGCCTGCGATATAGACTGTTTTTGCCATAGGAACTCCTTAATAGTTCTTTGTATAGTCTCGGTGTTTGGCCACTGCTTCTTTTAATTCCTCTAGATTATCTGATGAGAATTTTTCAAGGATTTCTTGTGCCAGAACCGTTGCCACAACGGCTTCCATGACCACACCTGCTGCTGGAAGAGCAGTCGGATCACTTCTCTCCACAGTTGCCTTGTAGGGTTCATGGGTTTCGATATCCACACTCATTAGTGGTTTGTAGAGAGTAGGAATGGGCTTCATCACGCCTCGAACAACGATAGGTTGCCCATTGGTCATACCACCTTCAAAGCCGCCAAGATTGTTGGTACGGCGGGTATAGCCGTCTTCTTTAGACCAGAGAATTTCATCCATGACTTGGCTGCCTCTACGATAACCAGCTTCAAAGCCAAGACCAAATTCCACCCCTTTAAAGGCATTGATAGAGACAACAGCTTGGGCCAATCTTGCATCCAATTTTCTGTCCCATTGGACATAGGAACCAAGACCAACTGGAACACCTCCGACAACTGTCTCGACAACCCCACCGATAGTATCACCGTCACGTTTGATTTGGTCAATATAATCCTTGATTTCCTGTTCTCTTTCTTGGTTGACAATAGAAACATCAGACTGGGCAGCTCTTTCCTTAATCTCAGCGACTGTCAGATTTTCAGGAACATCGATTTCCTTGCCACCAAAGACCACGACATGGTTGGCAATCTCCATATCCAGCTCAGCCAAGAGGCGTTTGGCTACTGCACCAACTGCCACCCGCATGGTGGTTTCACGAGCTGATGAACGCTCCAAAGAATTTCTTAAATCATCAAAACGGTACTTGATGCCCCCAACCAAGTCGGCATGACCTGGACGTGGATGGGTGATTTTCCGTTTGCTTTTAAGGCGGTCTTCAATGTCCTCCGCAGACATGATATCCAGCCATTTTTGATGGTCCTTATTGACGACATCCATGGTAATGGGAGCCCCAGTCGTCTTCCCATGGCGAACGCCTGAAGTAAAGACAACCTGGTCACTCTCAATCTTCATACGACCACCGCGGCCGTATCCACCCTGACGACGTTTCAAATCCTCATTGATATCCTCAGCTGTCAAAGGAAGTCCAGCTGGAATTCCCTCAATGATAGCTGTCAGACGGGGGCCGTGTGATTCTCCTGCAGTTAAATATCTCATACACTCTCCTTATTTTACCAAGTAGTCTTTCATCTCTTCCAGAGAAACTGGGTGAATAGTCGCTGAACCAAGCTCTGGTACCAAGACCAATTTCAAGGTATTGCCACGCGCTTTCTTATCATGAGTCAAAGCCTGATAAAGCTTGTCAACATCCCAGTTTTCATAATCAACAGGCAAGCCAAATTTCTGACACATCTCTATAATAGACTGGGTTATTCCTTCTGGCATGAGACCTTTTTCCTCAGCAACCTTGGAAATCTGTACCATACCCATAGCCACAGCTTCTCCATGCATGACTTTCCCATAACCAGCCGTTGCTTCAATGGCATGACCAATAGTATGGCCAAAGTTGAGGTAAAGGCGTACACCATTGTCCAGCTCATCCTCAACCACCATCTTGCGCTTGACCTGACAAGAATGTTCAATCAAGATCTCTGCATGCTCCAGAATGCTCTCAACAGAACCGTCCAACTCCGTCAAAATTTTCCACAGTTCTGGATCCTCAATCAAGCCATATTTGATAACCTCACCCATTCCTTCAATCAACTCTCTTTTTCCGAGTGTTTCAAGGACAAGTGGGTCAATCAGAACCCCATCTGGTTGGGCAAAAGTCCCCACCATATTCTTGGCAAATGGAGTGTTAACGCCTGTCTTTCCACCGATAGAAGAATCCACCTGGGCTGTCAAACTAGTCGGAATCTGAACAAAGTGAATACCCCGCATATAGGTAGAGGCTACGAAACCAGCCAGGTCTCCAACGACACCACCTCCGAGAGCCACGATTCCATCGCTACGAGTCAGACCTTGCTTGACTAAAAATTCATAGACTTTCTGGACAGTGGTTAAATTCTTTCTTTCTTCACCTTCTAAAAAGTCAAAAACTGCTACCTGAAAACCAGCATCTTCTAGGCTGAGCTTGACCTTCTCTGCATAAAGAGAAGCTACATGGTTATCTGTCACAATGACTACCTTTTGTGGTTGCCAGAATTCTCGCAACCACTGACCAGCATGAGCCAGACAACCTTTTTCAATCTTAATATCATAAGGATGATGAGGAATATCGATTCTGATTTTCATAGGAGAATCTCCCTTTCTTTATTGGTATTTTTCTGTTAAGGACTGCCAAATCTCTTCTGTTGGCATTTCCTTTCCTGTCCACAGTTGAAAAGCTTCTGCAGCTTGATAGAGCAACATTCCCAGACCATTGACCGCTGGATTCCCCTGACTTCTGGTCCATTTTAAAAATGGTGTTTCAAAGGGTTGGTAAATGATATCTGCTACTAAGAGAGTTTCTGGTAAGACTATGCTTTCAGGAACTGGAGATGATTGACTATCCATCCCTACACTTGTCGCATTGACCAGTAAATCCGACTCAGCAATCCTTGCTTGCAGTTCAGAAACATCTTCTAAAGCATACAAGTCCACTTTAAAGCCTGTTTGCTCCTGTAACTTGTCTAGATAAGGTCTTGTTTTTTCCATAGAAACGGAACGAACAAAGACCGAAATCTGACTGACGCCGTCCAAAATAGCTTGTGCCAAGATTGATTTAGCCGCACCACCTGCTCCCAGCAGGGTCATCTTTTTACCTGAAATTGTAAAAGAAGGCAAGCTCTTAAAAAATCCCTTGCCATCTGTATTATATCCAATTAAATTGCCATTCTCATTGACAACCGTATTGACCGCACCAATCAAGCGCGCTTCGTCACTCAGCTCATCCAAATAAGGAATCACCTGCTCCTTATAGGGCATGGACAGGTTTATGCCAAACATCTGGTAGCGACGAATATTGGCCACTGTTTCTGCCAAATCACCCGCTTCAATCTCCCAAGCCACGTAAGCACCATTGGTAGCTGTCGCCTCAAAGGCACTATTGTGAATAAAGGGGGAAATAGAATGCTTAATAGGATTGGCAACAACGGCAGCTAAACGTGTATAGCCATCAAGCTTCATCCAAAATCTCCCGAATTTTTTTCATGTTAGCTAAGGAAATCTGACCTGGGGCACTTGCCTCATCTAGACTAGCAAAAGACCAGCTAGAACCTGTCACATCCGCAGTGATACGAGAGACCTTGCCCACCTTGCCCATAGAAATGGTCACATATTCCTGCTCAGGATTGAGGATTTTAAAGCCTCGTGTATAGTTCATCAAGTCTAGCACATCCTGCTCCGTGTGAGCCATCACCGCAACCTTAACAAGTTTTGGATTTAGGCTCGTCAACTCTGACAAGATTTCCATCATATTTTCAGGTGTTTCTTGGAAATTATGGTAACTCAAAACAAGATTTGGGAAGTCCAGCATTTCCTCAAAAACATCCTTGTAGCTATAGTACTCAAAATCAATATAGTCTGGTTGATAGAGTTGCGCCACTTCCTTGATTAGATGGATATATTCTTCTGAAGAAAGTTCGATTTCTCCCCCTTCAGCGCGAGTTCGCAGAGTGAAAACCAACTCACGACCTGCAAATTTTTCAAAAATAGCTGGAGCTACCTGCAAAATCGCTTCTTTAGGCAGATAGTCGGCACGCCATTCAATGATATCAGCATCCTGGTACCTCGTGGCATCCAGAGCCTGGGCCTCCTCTAAACTTCTTGGCATTACTGAAACGATTAATTTCATTTACTAACCTTCATACTAATCACCTTGAGGTAATTACTACTTTCATCTTTTTTATTATAGGCAAAATCTGCTGGAAGACCGTATTTGTTTAAAATTTGGTAACTTCTTCCTGCAAAGCCTTTATCAATTTGTTCTGTAAATTTCTGGCGGGAAACATTGGCAGCATTGGTACTAGCAATGATAATCCCTTCCGGATTTAAAATCTCAAGACTCTGGGAAATCAACTTGTGATAATCCTTGGCCACAGAGAACGTTTGTTTTTTGTTCCGAGCAAAGCTAGGCGGATCTAGGACAATCACATCATAGGTCAAGCCTTTTCTCTTAGCGTATTTAAAGTATTCAAAGACATCCATGACTATAAAACGATGGTCGTCGGTGCTGATTCCATTTGCCTGAAAATGCGCTTGAGACAATTCTCGTGAACGTTTAGCTAGGTCAACCGAAGTAGTCTGGCTTGCTCCTCCCATGGCCGCAGCTACTGAAAAGGCTGCTGTGTAGGAAAACATATTGAGCAAGGATTTACCCATAGCCAATCCATCCACTAAACTACTGCGAACTTCATGCTGATCTAGGAAAATCCCTGTCATCAAGCCATCATTCATAAAGACTTGATAGAGGACACCATTTTCCAAAACAGTGAAGAAGTCAGGTGCTTCTTGACCATAAACATGGGCAGATTCATAGTCCAAACCCTTAAAGCGGATCTTCTCATAGGTTCCTAAGACCTCAGGAAAAACCTGTCTAAAGGCTTCTGAGATGGTCTGACGAATCTGATAAACATAAGAGTTATACCAAGAAAAGACAGCATAGTCGCCATAAAGGTCCACTGTCAGACCGCCAAAGTCATCTCCCTCTTGGTTGAAGAGACGAAAGGCTGTTGTCAATTCATCTTGATAGTAGGCTGTTCTCTTTTCTTTAGCTTGTCTAAACAGCGTTTCAAAGAAAGCTTGATTGAAGGTCACCTTGTCTTTGCTGACAAACCAGCCCAAGCCCTTGTTTTGCTGAGAAAGGTAGGCAGTACCAAGAAAGGTGCCTTCTTGACTATGGACTTCTACCTCCTGATCCTTGAGATTGATATTCTCAAGATCGCTGGCTTCTAGTAAAACTAGTCCCTTTGAAAGCTTTTTTTCAACCCGTTTGTTGACTCTTATTCTATTCATAGTCACTATTATAGCAAATTTTGTGACAATTCTCAAAAAAGAAACTACCCTTGCTTTTTTACTCTTCTTTTAAAAATGGTTTATTAATACTAATAAAAAATTAGAAATAATTGTGTGAGAGTTACAATAAAAAATGCTCTTCCAAGAACGGAGGAGCATTTCTTTTTATAAAATTTATCAAGCAAGCGACCAACTAGCTCATCTTTTTTCTATTTCTGCCAATATGCGTGACAGGTAGTAATGATAGCCAAAAATAGCAAGACCAAGCAGGAGGATAAGAGCTCCTACTCCCAAGCTAATGGCAAGGATAGGGGAGAGAGACCGAACCAAGAATAAGCTCCCTATTACAAGGGCCATTAAGATTGCACTATAAATAAAAATCAAAACAATTGCTACTATACGATTTGAACGGTTCACCAGGTCCGTAATGTTACTCCAATTGGTTGACAAATTTTTCACGTCCTTAAGGTAATGGTGGCAAGAAAGGATGACACTGGCAAGGATCCAGACTACAAGAAGGTAAATCATCGAAAGGATGGGCAAGCCTAGATATAGAGAAAGTCCAAGTAAAGTCAGAACTGGTAAAAAGGACTGGACAGCAAATATAATCCAAAATTTCACTTTCACATAACGAGCAAAGTCAAAGGGTAAACTCTTAAGAAAATCAACATTTTCCCTCTCCAAGGACAAGGCAATTGAAGACAGGCTGGTGATATTGTTATTGACAACTGCTATAAACACTCCTACAAAAAACAAGGGTAACCAGTATGGAGGATGAATGTCTGGAACTATCTGAGAATCTCGGATTTTGGAAATCAGACCGATCATCATGAGATAAGGAAGGAAAGCACTTGTAAAAAGCACTGTAATCACGCCAGTTCCCTGTCCCAAGAGGGTGAGGTGGTAGCGTAAAACCATGCGGAAAAAGCCCTTTTTATTAGTAGTTGAAATTCTCTCCTTATTGCGACGTTCTTTTTTGACCTTCTCCTCACTATTAAGCAGGATCACGTCATAAAAACGAGGAAGGACCTTCTTTTTGGTCAGGTAAAGCAAGAAAACAGTTAAAGCTATCCAAGCGAGCAGACCCAGTATGGCTTCTGTCGAAAAAGGCTCCACTGCTATTTTGTAAAAGATATGGAGAGGATAAAGGAGAAATGGAATGTCTCTAACTTTGTCAACAATACTTCCAAAAGTCGACTGTAGAAAGAGGACAAATATTAAAGGTATGAGAACCCCTATCCCAATCATCACATTCGAAAAAATAGACTGATACTTTCTGAAGACCCTAGTTTGAGCCAAGAAATGTACTGCCACTACCATCACTAGAGCCACAGAAACAAATAATAGAGCCAAGGACAGTAGCATCAAAGGCAAGCCAAGCCAAAGAGAAGGTGCTAGCCTAATGTAGAGGACTAGAAAATAAGCTAGGATTGGTACAATTCCAGGCAGAGCTGGCAAGAGGACAGACAGTCCTTTAGCAATTATAATCTCTGATTCTTTAAAGGCATAGGGTCTATAGGAGGCCAGGTCCTTACTCTCATAAAAGACATTGTAAAATGCAGTGAAAGAAGTTGAAAAGGCCAGCACCAGTAAAATAGCAACCATGAAACTAAAATAAACAGGCCTTTCCTCAAAAGGAAAATGAAAGGCTATATTACTAAAAAAGATAAGTAATAAAAGACTGGAAAAAATGTAAGAACTTAGGACTCTAGCGGAAACATTTACTTTTTTCCCAGGATTCTTATCCTGCTTCTTTCGTAGGTTAGCCAGATTCGCTTCTTGAGATGAATAGAGGATATTGATATCAACTAATTTTTTAATGACCTTGAGACGCATCTGAAACCTCCTCTTTTCTACCAGCAAGACTAAGGTAGATACTTTCCAAAGACTGGTCTGGGTGGTCTTTTCTCAAGTCCTCTACACTACCACAATAAATCAAATGCCCCTTTTTTAAAATGGCAATCCGATCACAGACTTGCTCGGCCACCTCTAGAACATGGGTTGAAAACAAGACTGTCTTGCCTTTTTGCGCATGCTCCTTCATCATTTGCTTCAAATCAAAGGCAGCCTGGGGATCCAAACCAGTCAAGGGTTCGTCCAAGACCCAAATATCAGGATCGGACAAGAGTGCCCCGATGACAAAGACTTTCTGACGCATTCCGTGAGAAAGGGTTTCAATAACCTGATAGCGGTTTTCAGCAAAATCAAAAACACTTAATAGCCTAGCTAGACTAGCCTCCAAGTCAGAGCTGCTCAGATCATAGGATGAGGCAATCAATTCCCAAAATTCATTGGCCGTTAAGCGTAAGAATAAGTCAGGCGAATCTGCTACGTAGCCAATCTTTCGTTTAATAGCCAAGCGATTTTCCGATAAATCTTGACCATCTACCAAAATACGACCACTGCTGGGTGAAATGATACTGACTAGAGATTTTATAGTGGTCGATTTTCCAGCCCCATTATGGCCAATCAAGCCCATAATCTCTCCATTTTCAATCTGCAAATTGAGATTGCTCAAGGCCTCTTTATCACCATACAACTTACTAACATTTTGAAATTCAATCATGAGACAACTCCTATCTTTATCTGTGTTACATACCGTTATACTAGCACTTTAATACAAAAAAATCAACATTTTATATAAAATAGTCAAAAACTTCTTATTTAGCATTACGCAAACGTTTGCGTTGAGAGATACTTTATGATAGAATAAAGAACAAGATTGACAAGTAAGAGGAAACATCATGCAAAATCAAACACTCATGCAATACTTTGAATGGTATCTGCCCCACGACGGCCAACACTGGGCGCGTCTGGCTGAAGATGCTCCACACCTAGCTCATCTGGGGATTAGCCACGTATGGATGCCGCCAGCCTTCAAGGCCACCAACGAAAAAGATGTAGGCTATGGGGTCTATGACTTATTTGACCTTGGTGAGTTCAACCAAAAAGGGACTGTCCGCACCAAGTACGGTTTCAAAGAAGACTATCTTCAAGCCATTCAAGCCCTAAAAGCACAGGGAATTCAACCAATGGCCGATGTGGTTCTCAACCACAAGGCTGCTGCTGATCACATGGAAGCCTTTCAAGTTATCGAAGTAGATCCGGTTGACCGTACAGTTGAACTTGGAGAACCTTTCACCATCAATGGCTGGACTAGCTTTACCTTCGATGGTCGCCAAGATACCTACAATGACTTCCACTGGCACTGGTACCACTTCACCGGTACTGACTATGATGCCAAACGCCGTAAATCTGGGATTTATCTGATTCAAGGAGACAATAAGGGCTGGGCTAACGAGGAATTGGTCGATAATGAAAACGGCAACTACGACTACCTCATGTATGCCGACCTAGACTTTAAGCATCCTGAAGTCATCCAAAATATCTATGACTGGGCTGACTGGTTCATGGAAACGACTGGTGTAGCTGGTTTCCGCTTGGATGCCGTTAAACACATCGACTCTTTCTTCATGCGAAATTTCATCCGTGATATGAAGGAAAAATACGGTGAGGATTTCTATGTTTTTGGTGAATTCTGGAATCCTGACAAGGAAGCCAATCTAGACTATCTTGAAAAAACGGAAGAACGATTCGACCTTGTTGATGTTCGTCTCCACCAGAATCTCTTTGAAGCCAGTCAAGCTGGCGCAAACTATGACCTTCGTGGTATTTTCACAGATAGCTTGGTTAAACTCAAACCTGACAAGGCTGTGACTTTTGTCGACAACCACGATACTCAACGTGGTCAGGCTCTTGAGTCTACTGTTGAAGAATGGTTCAAACCAGCAGCCTATGCCCTCATTCTTTTACGCCAAGATGGCCTTCCATGTGTCTTTTACGGAGACTACTATGGTATTTCAGGGCAGTATGCTCAACAAGATTTCAAAGAAGTCCTTGACCTCCTCCTAGCTATCCGAAAAGACTTGGCCTATGGAGAACAAACAGACTACTTTGATGACGCAAACTGTATCGGTTGGGTACGTTCAGGTGCTGAAAATCAATCCCCAATCGCAGTCTTGATTTCAAACGACCAAGAAAATAGCAAGTCAATGTTTGTCGGCCAAGAATGGGCTAACCAAACCTTTGTAGATTTACTTGGCAACCACCAAGGTCAAGTTACAATTGACGACGAAGGTTATGGACAATTCCCTGTCTCAGCGAGATCTGTAAGTGTCTGGGCAGCCAATACAATCTAATAGCTAATGATAATTAAGCCAAATCCAAGCGGATTTGGCTTTTTAAGTATGAAAAAGACCTACCCAAATGGATAGATCTTTGTTTGATTACAATTTACCTGCTACCGCATCCAACAATTCTTGAATCTTAGCTTGGTTGCTTCCTCCTGCCATGGCCATGTCTGGTTTACCCCCACCACGTCCATCGACGATTGGTGCCAATTCTTTGACAAAGTTTCCTGCATGAAGGTCTTTTGTCTTGCTTGCTACAAGAACATTGACTTTGTCACCGATAGCAGCAACTAGGACAAGCAAGTCAGAGTAGTCTTTTTGTTTCCAATTGTCCGCAAAGGTACGAAGGGCACCTGCGTCTGATACAGAAACTTGGCTAGCAATGTAACGGTGACCGTTGACTTCCTTAACATCCTTGAAGATGTCGCCTGCGGCTGCAGCTGCGGCTTTTTCTTTCAACTCAGCATTTTCTTTTTGGAGTTGGCGAAGTTGTTCTTGAAGACCTTCAACCTTGTGAGGGACTTCTTTAAGTTGAGGTGCTTTCAAGGTTGCCGCAACAGCTTTAAGAGCGTCTTCTTGTTCACGGTAGGCTTCAAAGGCTTCCTTACCAGTCACTGCCAAGATACGGCGAGTTCCTGAACCAATCCCTTCTTCTTTGACAATCTTGAAGAGACCAATTTCAGAAGTATTGCCAACGTGGGTACCACCACAAAGCTCGATAGAGTAGTCACCAATAGTAACAACACGGACTTCCTTACCATATTTCTCACCAAAGAGGGCCATAGCTCCCATTTCTTTGGCAGTGTCAATATCCGTTTCAACTGTCTTAACTTCAAGAGCTTCCCAGATTTTTTCGTTGACTTGCTGTTCAATGGCACGCAATTCTTCAGCAGTTACTGCTTGGAAATGCGTAAAGTCAAAGCGAAGGAATTCAACTTCGTTAAGAGATCCTGCTTGTGTTGCGTGATTTCCAAGAATATTGTGAAGGGCAGCGTGAAGCAAGTGAGTCGCAGTGTGGTTTTTCATAACACGGTGGCGGCGGTTTGTATCGATTGCCAAGGTATATTCTTGGTTCAAGGCAAGCGGTGCAAGGACGTCAGCAGTGTGAAGAGCTTGTCCGTTTGGAGCTTTTTGAACATTAGTCACAGTAGCCACAACCTTACCTGACTCATCCAAGATTTGTCCATGGTCAGCTACCTGTCCACCCATCTCAGCGTAGAATGGCGTTTCCGCAAAGATAAGAGAGGCAGTTCCTTCAGATACAGCTTCTACTTCTGCATTGTCAGCCACGATAGCCACCAATTTAGAAGACAATTGTGATGCTTCATAGTTAAAGTGGCTTTCCACAGTGATGTTTTGAAGGGTTTCATTTTGCATACCCATTGAGCCACCCTTGACAGCAGACGCACGCGCACGTTCTTGCTGTTCTTTCATGGCTGCTTCAAAACCTTCACGGTCTACAGTCATACCAGCTTCTTCAGCGATTTCTTCAGTCAATTCAACTGGGAATCCATAAGTATCATAAAGTTTGAATACATCTGAACCAGCAATGACAGATTGACCTTTTTCTTTCAAGTCAGCTACGATGCCTTGGGCAAAGTGTTGACCTGAGTGAAGGGTACGAGCAAATGACTCTTCTTCGCTCTTAACGATTTTTTCGATAAAGTCACGTTTTTCAAGCACTTCTGGGTAGTAGCTTTCCATAATTTTTCCAACAGTTGGAACGAGTTTGTAAAGGAAAGGCTCGTTGATACCCAATTTTTGACCGTGCATAGAGGCACGACGGAGCAAACGACGAAGGACGTAACCACGACCCTCATTTCCTGGAAGGGCACCATCACCGATGGCAAATGAAAGGGAACGGATGTGGTCAGCGATGACCTTAAAGCTCATGTTGTCGCCATCTTGGTCATAAATCTTACCAGACAATTTCTCCACTTCACGAATGATTGGCATAAAGAGGTCCGTTTCAAAGTTTGTCTTAGCCCCTTGGATAACGGCTACCAAACGCTCCAAACCAGCGCCCGTATCAATGTTCTTGTGTGGCAATTCCTTGTACTCGCTACGAGGAACAGCAGGGTCTGCGTTAAATTGTGACAAAACGATGTTCCAGATTTCGATATAACGGTCGTTTTCAATATCTTCTGCAAGAAGACGAATACCAATATTTTCTGGGTCAAAAGCTTCTCCACGGTCAAAGAAGATTTCTGTATCAGGTCCAGAAGGTCCAGCACCGATTTCCCAGAAGTTGTCCTCGATTGGAATCAAGTGACTTGGGTCCACTCCCACTTCAATCCAGCGGTTGTAAGAATCTTTATCATCTGGATAGTAGGTCATGTAAAGTTTTTCAGCAGGGAAGTCAAACCATTCTGGACTTGTCAAAAGCTCGTAAGCCCAAGTGATAGCTTCATCACGGAAGTAATCCCCGATAGAGAAGTTCCCCAACATTTCAAACATGGTATGGTGACGTGCAGTCTTCCCTACGTTTTCGATGTCGTTGGTACGGATAGCTTTTTGGGCATTGGTAATACGTGGATTTTCAGGAATGATGGTCCCATCAAAGTATTTCTTAAGGGTTGCTACCCCAGAGTTGATCCACAAAAGAGTTGGATCATTTACAGGAACCAAACTCACTGATGGTTCTACAGAGTGACCTTTGGTCGCCCAGAAGTCAAGCCACATTTGGCGTACTTGTGCACTAGATAGTTGTTTCATATTGTCTCCTTATTTACTTGTTTAATGTGATTGGCTTTCCAGCATTTCCACATAGTCAATAGCGACACAGAGGGAAATGACTAGGTCTGCATAAGCGTCCTCAAGAACCGTTACGGTATAGGTAGAGGTCAGATGGAAGAGTTCTTTCTTGATTTCCGCAATTAACTGATCGCGATCATCCAGCAATTTGAAATTCAAATCCCAGATATTGCCCTCGATACGAAGACCCAGATTATCGAACTCATACTTATCTCGCCAGAAGGTCAACTTCTTACGAATGACAAAACTCGAGTCATCCCGAAGCTGAATCTCAAAACGAGGAAGCAAGGTCAAGATTTCTTTACTAATCTGACTGACCTGTTCACCATTAGCATCATAGATGGTAAAAGTTTTGGGAATCTTAAAAAATGATCCCTCTACCTGATAGGCAATTTCTCCCCTGTCATCCTTGATAGCGAAACGTTCGCCTCCAAGACGAAACTTTTGTTTAACAAGAAATGTTTTCATCAACACCTCCAAAAACCAAAAGACAAGCTCATATCACGAAGGGCGAAAAACCGCGGTACCACCTTCATTCAATGAACTTGTCATTCTCTTATTCTTATGCAATTGTATGATTGAGTAGCATGACTTCCTAGCTTAGATGGCTCGCAGCACCGCCATTTCTCTGGACTAAGACAACTGAAAATCAATTCTCAACTTTCTTATTATATCGTTTTTTTAATCTTGCGTCAACTGGAAATGATTCAATCCAATAGTAGTGAATTAGGAGAGAAGATATTTTGAAAATTCACCTACTAGTTTTGAAATGTAAGTAGTAATATTTAATTTATTTCTAATACATTTCCCCTACTCTATACTCAACCCATTCCTTTTCCTTCACTGGGTAAATCTTAGCAACTTTTGTTTCCTCATCATATACCACAACAAAGTGCCCTTTACTATTCCAAAACTTACCTAAAATAGTACCATCATGTAAATCAGTACGTAACTTGCCCTCTTGACTTACTGCGCTTTCTGTTTGCACTGTTTTAGTCTCTTCCTTGCTATCAATACCAACAGTAACAAACCTTGACCCTATAATGATAAATAGACAAAACAATACAGCCCCAATCCCTACAAATTTAAACAAGTTCAAATCGCCATTATCTCTTTTCATGTTATCTTTTTATCTCTCTTTCTCTTTTGTGTTCTCTAAATATTAAATAGTCTTCTAAATAGTGTCTTTCTTTATCTAAATCTAATTTCAAAGCCAATTTTTTCAATCACTTTTTGGATCTCATCTAGCGATACTAGAAACCATTCTTTAGGGACAAAGCTCTCTCCATTTGGTGCTATTAATTCCACATCTAACTGCTTGTCTGCAAAATAATGATGAAGAGTCGTTTCTAATTTTCGAGCGCTGAAATTCTGAACCTCAAAACTAGCTACTAAACGGACAGGAGCATAAAGATAGGTTCCTTCTCTTTCAGCATTTGCTAACCGTTTTTCAATTTGATCCTGTGTAAAACCGATTTTATAGAGATTACGGATGTTAGCAATTTGAGGATTGCTACTCAAGGATTTCACCACATAGATATATCCAGTTGTAATTCGTTCGCTTGGACTGATACCAGTCATCACATCTTCTATCAATTCTGTTACCATTCGTCCATGGCGCGTTCTATCGTGCAGATTAGATACAAAGGAGCGGAGTAAGGCCTTCTTATTTTCTGTACCATTTTCATATACGAGATGAAGTTCAGCATTAGTATAGCCATTCTTATCAGTGAAATCTTCTCCTTTAGAAACAACATAAACCATTACTCCATTATCCACATAGAACATACCAGGTTTAATTTCTTTTTCTTTTATCACGTCAGACTTTCTGACTTGACGACGACCTTCACTAATTTCATCATGAACACGAGTAAATAATCCCTGATAATCTTCAAAATTTCCCATCCGTTTACGTGTTCGTGTTTTATCACGCGCTTGAATCGTTCGTTTATAACGTGAGACATCAAATAAAGATTTTTCAGCACTATTTACTGACTCAAACAATTCATCTGATAAAATATCTGTTAAACTAGCAGGACTTGAAATAGGGGTCTCGGACTCAACAATATCTATTTTTAGTAGCCCAAATTCATCATAAGGTTCTAACTTTCGGATGCTATCAGGAGATTTTCTAATGCCATTCAATCGAGAAAATAAACTGCGTTCTTTAATGTTTCTAGACTTTTGTGGCTCTTGCCCATTATTTTCTCTCACCCAATCTATAATTTCTAAAAATTTCTCTACTTCATGATCTGTAACTATTTTTTTCTTATGTTTTAAAGGAGCTATTAAATGTTCAAAATCAGAATCATTAAAAATGTCAGTTAAATTTTTGAAATCAATCATTACCATTCTCCATCTTCAACTTCATCTGAGACAATTGTAACAAAGCATAAGCCAGTCTCTGTTCGTACGTATCGTTACTTGATTTATCTGGATAACGACCATTTTCATTCAAAAATTGCTTAATTTGAGGATAAAGAATTAACAGTTCTTCTTCCGAAAACTCCATCTTCTGACCATCCATATAATCTTGTATTAGACGCAAAGTCGGAGCATCAATTTCACGTGATATAACTTCGTAAGCTCTCTGGAAAGGATTGATCTGATCAATCAAATCAATAGACAACTCATCAATATTCACAAATTTATCTGCCATTTTTAGGAAATCTGTTTGCCCTACTCCCTCTTTCCGTTCAGCTGATTGAACGACCGATTGACTAATAAACTGTTGACGAACTTCTTCAACTTCAGCACCACTTAAGTCAGGATAGATTTGTTTAATGATAGCTGGAATCATCTGCTTATTAATGACTTCTGCATCTGTTCCTGTAGCAATCGCAGTTTGGATACGCGGTTCTTGCAAGATACTAGCACGTAAGTCATTCATGTCATTTTCTATGATATCTTTTGTTCTTTGAGTGCTAGGCTCTTTTAATCCTTTCACAAACATTTCGGCACCATAAGATTTCTGGTCTTCTCGGTCTTTTCGTTTGAACTTGAAATTTGGTGCTAAAACAGACTCCATCAATAGACTAGCTGTAATCGCCTTCATAACATTATTCACAGCAAAGAAAACTTCATCATCTTGAGCATCTGGTTGGGAAATAAGATTGGTAAATTGAGCATGCGATTTATTGGAACTATCTCGTGTTACTCGACCTATAATCTGAACAATTTCTGTTAGCGACTGACGATAGCCAATCGTTAAAGCATACTCAGCATAAGGCCAGTCAAAACCTTCTTTAGCCATACCAAGTGCGATAATGATATCGAGATTATCTAAACTGGTCATCTTATTTAGATAATCCTGTACTTTTTCACGCCCTTCTTCTGTGACAAGGTCAGCAACCTTCAATACACGACCTGTTTCCTCAGTAACTAACCATAATCCAGTCTTAGGATCTGGAACAGCTTGCCCCAGTTCGTCTAAAATTCGGTCAACTTCATCATACTTATCCTTAGTTGACTCACCCGAGTTTACATTGGGAATATGAATAATGGTTTTCTTGCTTGTGTCCAGTACTTCGTGCAAAACATCCGTGTAACGACCACGATAAAAGTTATAACCCATGGCAAAACTTTTCAGATATTTGTACCCCTCCAACTGTTCATAATAAGTATAGGATACCTTATCAAATTTTTGCTCATCTTCAGGTGCCAAAATAGGGACAGAATCTCCACGGAAATAAGACCCTGTCATAGCCACTACATGGGCTGTTGAATTGGCTAATATGTTTCTCAAGGCATTCCCTAAAACTGAATTATCATCTTGAGATACATGATGAAATTCATCGATAGCTAAAAGAACATTGTTAAAATCACTATCAGCCAGCTGTTCAAAGGCAAAACGCAAGGTGGCATGCGTACAGATTAAAACTCTATCATCAGGTGACTCTGAATGCATAAAGTCTACAAACTGTTTTACCTTACTTTTACTGGTTCCTTGTTCAGTCAAATTATTTTTGGAAAGAACTTCCCAATCCCAGTAAAAACCATAATCTGTCAATTTTGTTGAACGAAACGATTTTCCGATAGATCTTTCTGGGACTGCTATAATAGCTTTTTTCAGACCTTGAGCATGTAGTTTATCAAGAGCAATAAACATCAGAGCTCTCGACTTACCAGAGGCAGGAGGCGCCTTAATCAGTAAGTGTTGAGAAGATCTCTTAGCATATACCCGCTCCTGCATTTCACGCATTCCAAGTGCATTATTTGATTGACTAGCACCTGTACCATTGTAATTAATTTCAAATATATTTGAGGTCATTTCGCTTCCTTTTCTGTCATTTCTTTATACAGGTTCAATAAGACACTGAGCCTTTCTTCATCTGATTCAAAAGGCTTTTGCTGGTAGGCACGTTCTACGATACCATCAATTTTTTCATGTGCTTGACGAAGACGTTCGTTCATCGGTTTATTGGCTCCACCGTACAAATCAGCCAAGGTTCCACCTTCTTCTTCTCGAACATCTAGCATTTCAAAAACAGCTTCTTCAAGCATATTTTTCCGACTATCTGAAAGTTCTGGGATTGGGAATGTATTATAAACCAGTCCAGCTGAATAACTATATCGAGTTTCTAATTTCCCACCGATCGCTTGAAACCATTTTATATGCATTTTAGAAACAAGACATCCAAGTAGCCAAATTGGAGTATCATACACAATATAGCAACGATTTGAAATAATTGTATCGTCTCCCACAAATCCCATTGGTATATAATCTCTATCTTCTGAAGTAACAGCAGGAACTAACAGTTGAAACTTCCCTTCTATTTTCCCCTTAGAAAACATATCATCCCATTCACCACGTTGAACAAATTTCCATGGTGTGGATGCAGTTTCTCTTGTTCCAGCAGCCTTAGAATTCAGGCGTTCTTGCCTTACATTTTCAAATAATTGATGGAATTCCTGGATCTTATCTAATTTAGTATATTCATCTTGATCAATCCAAATAGTATATCTAAAATTTCCATTGATATACTCATCTGCTCCAATATACTTTTTAAAATACACTTCAGTTTCAGGATATCTTTGAACTAATTGATTTTTATCATCATTTGTCAGTATTAGATATTTACTTCTTGGCATATTCCCAAAGACTATTTTTGGAAAATTATTTAACTTCTCTGAATCATTGTGATTAGATACAATAATATCATCTGCAAAAGCTAGATAGGGATTTATATTCTTTCCATAACTCTCTCCCTTATCACTATATATAATTCTTTTCTTATCATTTTTATTTGAAAATCCAATGATAGTAACTGTAACCCCTGCATTATGGGCCGCGCTATTATTCCATTTAAACGATTGATATGCAAAGGAAATTTGGCCATATTGTAGAAGAACACTCCACAAAATTGAAACTTGCTCACCTTGATTTATTGAATTTGTTGTTACAAAAGCATATTGAGCATTTTTACCATAAATAAGGTGAGTTGCCTTATAAAACCATCCCGAAATATAATCTAATTTTTTAGAAGAAATTTCTGAACAAATCACATTTTCTAGTTCCTTCTTTTGTTCCAAGGTCATTTTTTTAGAGCCTATATACGGCGGATTCCCAAATATATAAACTTCATCATCTGCCTTAGCATTCAAAACAGTTGTCCAGTCAATTCTTAGGGCATTCCCACAAACGATATTCCCAGCTTCTCTTAAGGGGAGTAGCCTTGGATGGACATCAGCAAGTGCTTCTTCCATCTCCACATTCATCTGGTGTTCCGCTATATACAAGGATAACCTTGCTACTTCATGAGCGAAATCATCCAATTCAATTCCTGAAAATTGGGATAGAGAAATCTTAGATGCATCAGCAATCAATTCTCCTTGATAAACAGCTTTTTCATTTAAGGATTCACGAATTTCACGCTGTTTGATTAAGATATTAATTTCTAAACGACGAAGTTCTTTATAAGTAATGATGAGGAAATTTCCAGAACCACAAGCAGGGTCTAAAAACTTGATAGAGGCCATACGAGTGAGCAACTCTTCTAACTTAGGTAAGATTTGTCGCAATTCCTTGCGACGATGTTCCTCACTAAAGTCACCACCTCCTATATAGTAATCAGCTCGTTCTTCTAATTCCGTAAATGTTGCTCGTAGATTATCTAAAAATAGTGGTTTGATGACCTTCATAATATTAGGCACGCTAGTATAGTGCATACCCGATGTTGATCTTGCTTCTGCATTTGCCACGGTTTGAATCATTGATCCCAAAATATCTGGATTGATTTCATTCCAGTTTAGCAATTCTCCTGCTTCAATGAGTAATTGACGAGTTCTTTTATTGAAAATAAGGTCATGATGTGGCTCTGAAAAAAGCTTACCATTTACATAAGGAAAATCTGATAACCATGACTCCAAATTCTGACGACTAAATTCAGGCATATCTAAAATAGTAAATAGTTTTCTAACACACTCATTCAAGTCAGAACCATCTTCGGATGTCCTCATCTTAATAACATTTGTGAAAGCTCCCTTGGAGATAATATTTGTATCTTCTGCAAATAGTAGAAAAAGAACACGAATCAAAAATAGATTAAATGATTTACCATCAGTTTCAGTGATTGCTAGTTCAGGATTGATAGAAATTAGTTCATCATAAAGTTTGGTGAAACGCTCTGCCGCTTTTACATCAGCAGGATTTTCCTTATCATAATCAATCTTTTCAATACCATTCCAAGGTAAGAAGAAATCACAATGGGCTGGTAAATCATTAAAAGAAATTGCTAGAGTTAGCCCTGTCTGTGTATCCTTTGCATATAATTCTTGAAAATCTGTTGTAATAATAAATCGAAATTTACGAACCTGATCCTCCAACTCTTTATCAATCTCAGTCAGAGTAAGTAATGGCTGATTTTCAACTTTACGAAAATACAATTTGTTTTTTATGATAAAATCATCAGATGCTACTTTACTTGCTCTTGTTATGGTCGTTTTAGTAATGTCAAACAATGAAACAAATTCAATAATAAATGTCGATTTATTAAGATTCTCTACTAAAACCTTGGTTCTATCCTCAATCTCGGTGATATTTAATAACTTTTTAGCCATTAGATACCTCCAAGAAACGCAAAAAGCCTACTGGATTTTCAGTAGGTTTCAGTCTATATTTTTTACATTTTTTTATTAGGTTATATATATATATATAT
>NZ_KV794148.1:80323-103583 GCF_001808665.1 Streptococcus sp. HMSC070B10
TATATATATATATATATGCATTTGCGTAGTCTGGCTCATTTTGAACTCCTTTAGAATTAAATTTTCAGAGATGCTATAAACAATTCTAATAACTCTCAGCCTAAAACTATTATACCATGATTTCTATTTTTTCAAAAAAACGAACCAGCTTGACTGATTCGTTTCATGACTGCTAACTCCTACTTCCGATACATTTTAAACTGTAGGAAGAGGTCGCTATATTTTCCTGTCCATTTATGGTCAAATTTCTCATAAACTTCTAGGTGTTTCATGGTTTCAGCATCTGGATAGAAGGCCTTGTCTTCTTTTTTCTCCTCTGGGAGTAATTCCTTAGCTGGTAGGTTTGGTGTTGAATAGCCGACATACTCTGCATTTTTGAGGGCATTTTCAGGTTTCAACATAAAGTTGATAAAAGCATAGGCTGCATCTTGGTTTTTGACTGTTTTGGGAATGACCATATTGTCAAACCAAAGGTTGCTAGCTTCGGTCGGAACCACATAGCGTAGATTTTCATTTTTTTCTAGCATTTGGCTGGCTTCGCCAGAGAAGGTCACTCCGATAGCAGCATTGTTCTGAATCATATAGCCCTTCATCTCGTCGGCAACGATGGCCTTGATATTTGGAGTCAATTTGTAGAGCTTATCAACTGTCTCTTCTAACTGCTGGGTATCCTTGGAGTTGAGGCTGTAGCCCAGCGAGTTAAGCCCCAGTCCCAGCACCTCACGCGCCCCATCAAAAAGCATGATAGAGTTCTTATACTCTGGTTTCCAAAGGTCGTCCCAATGCTCAGGCGCTTCATCTACCATAGTTTCATTGTAGACAATTCCCAAGGTTCCCCAGAAATAAGGGATAGAGAATTTATTGCCCGGATCAAAAGACTGGTTGAGGAACTCTGGTCCGATATTTTCAAGACCTTCAAGTTTTGAATAATCAAGTGGTACCAAGAGGTCTTCGTCCTTCATCTTGTTGATCATGTATTCACTAGGGATGGCAATATCGTAGGTCGTTCCACCCTGCTTGATCTTGGTATACATGGCTTCGTTGGAATCAAAGGTCTCATACTGGACTTGGATGCCTGTTTCTTCTGTGAATTGCTCCAATAGTTCTGGATCGATATAGTCACCCCAGTTGTAGATGACCAGTTTTTGACTATCTCGGCTATTGATTTTACTATCTAAATGAGTCGCAATTCCCCACAAGACTAGGATAATCGCAGCAATTCCTGCTAAAAATGAATAGAGTTTTTTCATGCTTGCTCCTCCTTCTCACGTGAGATAAAGTAATAGCCAACAACTAGGATAATACTAAAGAGAAAGACAAGGGCAGACAGGGCATTGATTTCTAGCGAAATCCCCTTGCGAGCACGAGAGTAAATCTCGACTGATAGGGTTGAAAAGCCATTTCCCGTTACAAAGAAGGTCACAGCAAAGTCATCTAGCGAATAGGTGAAGGCCATGAAATAACCTGCAATGATAGACGGAGTCAGATAAGGAAGCATAATTTCCTTGAACATCTGAAATTGACTGGCACCAAGGTCATAGGCCGCATGAATCATATCGCCGTTCATTTCCTTGAGACGAGGTAAGACCATCAAGACCACGATAGGAATGGAGAAGGCCACGTGACTAGATAGAACGGTCAAAAAGCCAAGTGAAAACTTGAGTTGGGTAAAGAGAATCAAGAAGCTGGCACCAATCATAACGTCAGGCGCAACCATGAGGATATTATTGAGTGATAGAAAGGCTTCTTGGTATTTCTTACGAGACTGGTAGATGTAAATGGCACCGAAAGTCCCGATAATAGTCGCTATCAAGGCTGACAGAAAGGCCAAGAAAAAGGTCTGGGTCACAATCAACATAAGACGACCATCACCAAACATGGTTTTAAAATGGCTCAGGCTAAAGCCTGTAAAGCTATTCATATCGTTGCCTGCGTTAAAGGCATAGCCAATCAAGTAAAAAATCGGCAGGTAGAGGACAAGAAAGACCAGTCCCAGATAAAGGTTGGCAAATTTTTTCATCGTTCTCTCCTTTCCTTGGTCACCCACATGGTGATGAACATGGTCAGAATGAGAATCACACCGATGGTTGAACCCATACCGTAGTTGTCATTGGTTAGGAAATTTTGCTCAATGGCTGTCCCCAAGGTGATAACGCGGTTCCCACCAATCAAACGGGTCAGCATGAAGAGACTCAAACTTGGGATAAAGACTGATTGAACGCCACTTCTCACTCCATTCATCGATAGAGGGAAGATGACATGGCGGAAGGTCTCCCACTTGGTCGCACCTAGGTCATAACTGGCATTGATAAGATTGTTATCCATATCATCCAAGACATTGAAAATCGGCAAAATCATAAATGGAAGCTCGATGTAGCTTGCGACAAAGATAAAGGAGAAATCGGTAAAGAGCAACTGCTGCGAACCGATTCCGATAAATTCCAAGAATTGGTTAATAGAGCCATTCTGACCAAAAATCCCAATAAAGGCATAGGCCTTGAGGAGCAGATTGATCCAGGTTGGCAAGATAATCAGCATGAGCCAGAGTTGACGGTGCTTGAGACGGGTCAAAAAGAGGGCTGTCGGATAGCTGATAAGCAGGGTTACAAAGGTCACAATTCCTGCATAGAGCACAGAGTTGAAGCTCATTTTGAGATAGGTCAAGTTTTGTGACGCAAAGTAAGATTTATAGTTTTCTAAACTAAACTGGCCTTCAATGTTGAAAAAAGATTGTCCGAAAATCAAGACCAAGGGTGCGAGAACAAAGAGGACAATCCAGAGCATGTAGGGCACTACAAAGAGTTTAGAGCTTGTTTTCTTCATCTCTTTCCTCCTCGATTGCATTGATCAGACCTGCTTCTTGCTCTTCGATTTCCACGTATTCTTCGATACGAGCATCGAACTCTTCTTCTGTTTCATTGAGGCGCATGATGTGGATGTCTTCTGGTTCAAAGTCCAGACCGATTTCCTCACCCACGATGGCCTTACGAGTCGAGTGGATCATCCATTCATTTCCAAGTTCGTCATAGGCGATAATTTCATAGTGAACCCCACGGAAGAGCTGGGTATCGACCTTAACTTGGAGCTTGCCTTCTTCAGGAAGGGTAATGCGCAAGTCTTCTGGACGAATCACGACTTCGACTGGCTCATTTGGCTTCATCCCCCCATCGACCGCTTCAAAGCGTTTGCCGTTAAACTCAACCAAGTAGTCCTCAATCATGGTACCTGGCAAGATATTTGACTCACCGATAAAGGTCGCAACAAAGTGGTTAATCGGCTCATCGTAGATATCTACTGGTGTTCCAGACTGGACAATCTCGCCATCATTCATAACGAAAATCCAGTCACTCATGGCAAGTGCTTCTTCCTGATCGTGAGTGACAAAGACAAAGGTAATGCCCAATCGTTGTTGCAGTTCACGCAGTTCATACTGCATGTCTGTTCTCAATTTCAAGTCCAGCGCTGATAAAGGCTCGTCTAGCAAGACCACACGGGGTTGGTTGATGATGGCACGGGCAATAGCCACACGCTGACGTTGTCCTCCAGAGAGTTTACGAATGGAACGTTTTTCGTAACCTTCCAACTGAACCATCTTGAGAACTTCAGTAACACGTTGCTCGATTTCTTTCTTGTCAATCTTGCGCAAGCGGAGCGGAAAAGCAACATTTTCAAACACATTCATATGTGGAAACAAGGCATAGGATTGGAAAACCGTATGGACGTCACGCTTGTTGGTTGGGATGTCATTGATACGGACACCATCCAGCAAAATATCTCCTGTCGTCGCATCCAGTAAACCTGCAATGATGTTAAGGATAGTTGATTTCCCTGAACCAGACGCGCCTAGAAGAGTATAGAACTTCCCTTCTTCCAACTCAAAGTTGATATCTTTGAGAACCTTGGTGTTGCTGTCTTCAAAAACTTTAGAGACGTTTTTGAATTCAATAATTGGTTTTTTCAATTGTCATTTATTCCTTCTTTTTCATATATTAACAGATCAGGGCTCTGTCAGGCCACTACTACCTCGTGTAGGAGATTGAACTGCCTACATTCTTCTGCACTGACGATAGGCTTTCACCCCCTTTCCATGACATAGCAGCAGCTTTTTAACTAAAACTTCCTACTTGCTTTCACCTAAAATACGGACTTCCCTCTCAAGGGTGACACCTGAGTGTTCCTTGACTTTTTCAATCACAGACTCAATCAAGTCCTCGTAGTCTTTAGCCGTTCCGTCAGCAACATTAATCATAAAACCTGCGTGTTTTTCTGAGACTTCTACTCCACCAATACGATAGCCTTTCAAGCCAGCTTCTGAAATTAATTGACCTGCAAAATGCCCTACTGGACGCTTAAAGACCGAACCACAAGATGGATATTCTAAAGGTTGCTTGAGTTCACGTAGATGCGTCAAGCGATCCATTTCTTGCTTGATAACCTGATGGTTTCCTGGAGCAAGGGAAAATTTAGCTGACAAGACAACTGCACCAGACTCCTGAATGGCTGAATGGCGATACCCGAAAGCCAAGTCCTGGGCAGACAGGGTCTCGATTTCTCCATCCTTGGTCAAGACCTTACAAGACTGTAAGATATGGGAAATCTCGCCACCATAGGCACCCGCATTCATAAAGACAGCACCACCGACACTTCCAGGAATACCACAAGCAAACTCAAAGCCAGTCAAACTATGACGAAGGGCAATGCGAGTTGTTTCAATCAGGTTAGCACCAGCTTCAGCTTCAATGGTATAGCCATCAACGGAAACATTATTGAGCTTGTCACACAAGATGACAAATCCACGAATCCCACCATCACGAACGATGATGTTGCTGGCATTTCCAAGAACCATCCAAGGAATATTTTCTTGATTGGCAAATTTAACAACGCGCGCCAACTCAAAACGATTTCGTGGAAAGACCAGATAATCAGCCTCTCCACCTACTTTTGTATAACTATAGCTATGCAAGGGTTCCTTGAAACGGATATCAATCCCTTCTAAAATTTCAAGTATTTTTTCTTTTACTGACATGACACTCTTCCTTTTACAAAATTCATTCCATTATACCATTTTTAAGACCATTTGACGACCCTAAAAAAATCTTGGGCTTATTTTAAACAAAAAAAGAGGTTTCCCCTCTTTTTATGATTTTTTGCAAAAGATAGCCTTTGTTCCATAGGCAACCAGAACAAGCTCAAGTGCTAGGACAACTTCAACCAAGACTGGATTGGTCAACCAGCCAACTTGGGCAAGAGATGGTGCCAGATCAAAGAAGGCATGTAGTCCATAGGCCGCTAGGAGATAAATCCATTTCTTCTGGCGAACAGCTTGGTAAACCCAAACAGTCAAGAGTAATTGGAAACCTAGGGCCAAGATTCGCTCAAAACCAAGCAAATAAATCTGCCAGACTGATAGCGACTGAATAGTTTTCAACATATTTTCAGACAGCAATTGCATGACCTGTGGATTCTGAGTTTGAACTGCTGAGAGAACGATGTAGAGATTAATCAAACTAGTAAGACCTAGGAAAATCAACTCCAAACCACCATGCCCCAATCCATAAGCCAAGGCATCTGCCTTTTCCAAACTTCTCTTTTTCTCCAACCATTTGAAGAAAACAAGACGAGCTGTTTCCTCAAAAAATGCTGCCATAGCTAGGCCATAGATGATATAGACAAGCGGATGGTCTTGCATGAGGGCAATACTACCGTCTTTTTGAGGATGTAAAACCAAGATATGCACCAGTTTTTCCAAAATCTGTGAAGAGACAAAGAAAGCAACAGCCCCCAAGCCCAAGACAGCTAGATTAATCTGGTACTTCTTTTTTGCATACCAAATGCTTCCTATCAAGAAAGCTAGTAACAGCAACATGGTAATAATGATATGAATGGTCATTTTCTTCTCCTATTCCGCCTTTTCAATATCTTTTTTCATCTCGTCAACATTGAACTTAGCAAACAAGTATTGACGGTCTTGGACTGGAAAACGTTGATCCAACTGGTCAACAGCTCCCACTTCGATAATCCCTTCCTTGATGACAAAGTCCATGACATGACCACCGAAGGTCAAATCATCTGAAATGAAGTGCAGATGGTAGCCTGCCACACTGACCCCATGGAAAATCTCTGGAGTCCAGAAACCAACGATGGTTCCCGCCACATTTTCACGACTATATTCAGGTTGATGGGTTGCGACATCAGCAAACTTGGTATCTGGTGTCGACTTAGGAATCATGCGCACATGCATATGCGAAAATTCCCCCCGAATCTTGATAGAGCGGAAAAGATTTTCCCCGTCATAATAAGACTCAATTCGTTCTTCCAATTCCTTGTCCGTCATCTCAAAGCGTTGGCGGAAAATGACCTCTGCCTGATGCGGTACTACTGCTGCATAAGGAATAAGGGCATCTGGTGATACTTCCACAATTTCTGGCTGATCTCCTGAGCCTTTGGCTTGATAAGCCTTGCCATCCAAGACAATCAATTCCCCATCAATGGAATCCAAGGTTCCCAAACCAAGATCACCATGCTCTAGCAATTCTCCCACTGTCATGGTACCACCATAAAGGCCGGCCATCAAGGCTCCAAGGGTATTGTATTGAAATAATTTCACTGGTTCCTGCACGTTCTTATCCATTCTCTTTCTTGTCTGTTATACTCAATGAAAATCAAAGAGCAAACTAGGAAGCTAGCCGCAGGTTGCTCAAAGCACTGCTTTGAGGTTGTGGATGAAACTGACAAAGTCAGTTACATATATCTACGACAAGGCGAAGCTGACGTGGTTTGAATTTGATTTTCGAAGAGTATTATTCTATAAATGTTACTCCTAAGTATACCACATTTGCCCCTAGATGTGAACGAGAGAAACACCCTAGACATTGCCAAGAAGGAAAAAAAAAGGTACAATGTAACAAAATCAAGGGAGGTTTGGAATGAAGAAACAAAGCAAGTACCAAGAGGTCGTTTCCTTTCTAAAAAATGGTATCGAGTCTGGACGATTTTCGACGGGAAGCCGCCTGCCTTCTATCCGTCAACTGAGCCTTGACTTCCACTGTAGCAAGGATACCATTCAACGAGCCCTGCTGGAATTACGGCACGAACAATACCTCTATGCCAAGCCCCAGAGTGGTTACTATGTCCTAGAACAAGGGCAACACCAGGATCTAGAAATCGAAGTCACTGACGAACATGCCAGTGCCTATGACGATTTCCGACTCTGTATCAATGAAACCTTGATTGGTCGGGAAAACTACCTCTTCAACTACTATGACAACCAAGAAGGATTAGAAGACTTAAGACAATCCATTCATAAACTCCTCTTTGACCAAGCTCTCTACTGCAAGGCAGACCAGTTGATATTGACTTCTGGAACCCAGCAAGCCTTGTTTATCCTTTCTCAAATTTCCTTTCCTAGCCAAGCCAAGGAAATCTTGGTGGAACAGCCGACCTACCATCGGATGAATCGCCTCTTGATTGCTCAAGGTCTGGACTATCAAACGATTGAACGAGGCATTGATGGGATTGACTTGGAGGAGCTGGAAGGCCACTTCAAAACAGGAAAAATTAAATTTTTCTATACCATTCCTCGTTTTCACTATCCTCTGGGGCATTCCTATTCAGAGCAGGACAAACGGGCTATTCTTGACTTAGCTGCCAAGTATGGAGTCTATATCGTAGAGGACGACTATCTGGGGGATTTGGACTCTAAAAAAGGCCAGACCTTCCACTATCTAGATACAGAGGAGCGCGTCATTTATATCAAGTCCTTCTCAACCAGCCTCTTTCCAGCCCTGCGGATAACAGCACTCATCCTTCCAAATACTATCAAGGAAGCATTTGTGGTCTACAAAAATATCCTAGACTACGATAGCAACCTCATTATGCAAAAGGCCCTGTCACTCTATATTGACAGTCAATTATTTGAGAAAAATCGGCTAGCTCGCTTATCCAATCAGGAAGCTTACCAAAAACAAATCGAGGAAAGACTAGCTAACACTCCTTGTCCCCTTCCTCATTTTCCCCTACACGATGGTTTATTACTAGACCTGAGACAGTATTCTAAAATCGCTAGTCTCAAACACAGCCAACTGGGCTTGGATTTCTTTGAAGAGGCTTACTTGGATGCCTGCCCTTATCAATTTGCCAAGGTGTCCTTAGACAATCTGGAAAAGGTTTTAAACTATTTAAAAGCAGAATTGGAATGACTTCCAACTCTGCTTTTTTCTTATTGTTCAACTTCTGTTAAGGTTGCCGCTTTTTCAAGATATTTTTGGTAGGTGCCGTCATCCTTGAGTTTTTGGATAACCTTGTCCACCACTTCTTTCAAATCAGCACTATTTTTTCTAAGGGCAACGGCATTGGCTTCGCCGTCCTTCATCTTCAAGCTGACAGTTGCGACAGCTAAGTCGGCATTTTTAGCAGCATAGCTAAGAGCAACAGGCTCATCCATGTGAACAGCATCTACTTTTCCAGCCTGTAATTCATTAACAGCTTCACCCATATTGGTTAGGGAAGTTAACTGCGCTTTTGGCAATTGTTCCTTGACCATTGATTCTGGAACAGTCCCTTTTTGGGCTGCAATATTAGCACTTTCAAGGCTAGTTAAATCCTTGTATTTTTCTACATCAGCCTTACGAACCAAGAAACTAATCTTGTTTTCATAGTAAGGAATTGAAAAATCAAAGACTTCTTTTCTCTCGTCAGTAGCGCTAATTCCCGCAACTGCTAGGTCAGCCTTACCAGTTTGAAGACTGGTCAAGACATTGTCAAAACTCATGCTTGAAATTTCCAACTTCACCCCAAGTTCATCAGCGATAGCTTGGGCCATATCAATATCCGCACCGACTACCTGATTTTTTCCGTCAACTAAAGACTGAAATTCAAAAGGTGCATAGTCAGGACTGGTCGCCACAACTAATTTCCCCTTTTGCTTAATGGCCTCAACAGCTGACTGAGAACCATTAGAACCCGACTGGCAAGCTACTAAGAAGAAACTTGCAAGAAAACTACATAAAACAAATATCCATTTTTTTGATTTCATAAATAAACAACCTCTCTGTTAATTTTGTATAATTATAACGCTATCCAAGATACTTGTCAAGTGTTTTTTGAATTTTTATCTTAAAAATATTTTTTTCATTCAATAAAAGGAGCTATTAATTGATTTCAAGCTCCTTTTTATACAGAATGAATCTATTTTATAGTTCGACAATCTTACCTGTTTCAAAGTAAACAACCCATTCACAGATATTCTTAGCATAGTCTCCAATACGTTCCAAGAAGGCAATCACTTGGAAGTAATCACGACCTGTAACAATGGCATCAGGATTTTTCTTGATTTCTTCTGTAGCCAAGTCACGAATGCTATCAAAATAATGATTGATTTTTTCGTCCATAGCTGCTACTTCATAGGCCTGATCAACTGAACCATTCAGGTAGAGTTCAAGGGCTGCTTCGACGAAGTTCTTGACATCGCGACCCATTCTCTTGATTTCTTCTTCAACAGCTGGAATGCGTTGCTCCCCTTTCATACGAATTGCCGCTCTTGCAATGGAAACGGCATGGTCACCCATACGTTCCAAGTCAGATACAGCCTTCAAGACTGTCAAAACAGTACGCAAGTCTTGAGAAACCGGTTGTTGTAGGGCAATCATTTCAAATGATTTCTTCTCCAATTTCACTTCGTATTCGTTCACTTCTGCATCGTCTTCGATGACTTCTTTGGCCAAATCACGGTCATGCGTAACAAAGGCACGCACTGTCCTATTGATTTGGGATAGCACTTCTTGTCCCATAGCATAGAACTGGTTGTGCAATTTCTCTAAATCTTCTTCAAATTGAGAACGTAACATCATTTATCTCCTTATCCAAATTTTCCTGAAATATAATCTTCTGTTTCCTTGTGTTGTGGGTTGAGGAACATCTTCTTGGTATCGTTAAACTCGATCAGATCTCCATCTAGGAAAAATCCTGTCTTGTCAGAGATACGAGAGGCTTGTTGCATGGAACGCGTAACCAAGAGCATGGTGTATTTATCTTTTAGACCATACAAGGTTTCCTCAATCTTACCAGCCGAGATAGGGTCCAAGGCTGAAGTCGGTTCATCCAAGAGAATGATTTTAGGACTGGTTGCCAAGACACGGGCAACACAGACACGTTGCTGTTGTCCGCCTGAAAGCCCGATAGCTGAATCATGCAGGCGATCCTTGACCTCATCCCAGATAGAGGCTCGTTGCAAGGCTTTTTCTACCGCTTCATCCAGAACCTGCTTATCCTTAACTCCATTGATACGAAGCCCGTAAACAACATTTTCGTAGATAGACATAGGGAAAGGGTTTGGTTGTTGGAAAACCATACCGATTTCCTTCCGCAATTCAACTGTATCTGTACGCGGACTGTAGATGTTGTGACCGTTGTAAACCACCGAACCAGTTGTGGTTACCTCTGGATTGAGATCCCCCATACGGTTGATAGCCTTGAGAAGAGTTGACTTCCCTGATCCAGATGGACCAATCAAGGCTGTAATTTCCTTAGGTTGGAAAGATAGGGAAACACTATTCAAAGCCTTTTTTTGATTGTAGTAAACGGACAGCTCTGACACCTGTAAAATCGCTTCTGTCATACTGTTTCCTTTCTATCCAAAGTGTCCTGTTACGTAGTCATTGGTTGACTGTAGTTTGGCATTTTGGAAAATATTAGAGGTCTTATCGTACTCGATCAAGTCACCCAAGTAGAAAAATCCTGTGTAGTCACTAGCACGCGCAGCCTGCTGCATACTGTGGGTCACGATGATGATGGTAAAGTCCTTCTTCAATTCCAACATGGTTTCTTCCAGCTGGGCTGTCGCAATCGGATCCAAGGCTGATGCCGGTTCATCCATCAAAAGGATATCTGGTTTAACAGAGATAGCACGAGCGATACAGAGACGTTGCTGCTGACCACCTGATAGGGTCAAGGCCGACTTGTGCAAATCGTCTTTGACCTGGTCCCAAAGAGCAGCCTGGCGAAGAGAGGTTTCTACAATTTCATCCAAGACTTGTTTGTTCTTAACTCCTGCACGTTCATGGGCAAAAGTGATGTTGCGGTAGATAGACTTGGCAAAGGGATTTGGGCGTTGGAAGACCATTCCAATGTGCTTACGCATCTCATAAACATTAATTTCTGGACGGTTAACATCAATCCCTTGGTAGAGGATTTGACCTGTTACCTTGGCAATATCAATGGTATCATTCATACGGTTGAGACTGCGGAGGTAGGTTGATTTCCCTGAACCAGAAGGGCCAATTAAGGCAGTAATTTTATTTTTTTCAAATTGCATATCGATGCCCTTGATGGATTCATTTTTACCGTAGTAAACATGTAAATCCTTAGTAGAGAGGGCCACTTTCTCTTCAGGAAAGGTGATGATATGCTTTTCATCCCAATTATATTTTGACATGGCTTCTCCTTTAGGCAGCGGTTAATTTCTTATGTAGGTAACTTCCGAGTTTACGAGCTCCAAAGTTAAAGATGAGAATAAAGATGAGTAGCACGGCCGCAGAACCTGCTGATACGATGGTTCCATCTGGAATGGTTCCTTCACTATTGACTTTCCAGATGTGGACAGCCAAGGTTTCTGCTTGACGGAAGATAGAGATTGGGCTAGTTACACTGAGAATATTCCAGTTAGACCAGTCAAGGGCTGGAGCGGATTGTCCTGCTGTATAGATAAGAGCCGCAGCCTCACCAAAGATACGACCAGAAGCTAAGACGACCCCAGTCACAATACCTGGAAGAGCTTCTGGAATGACCACATGGACAACTGTCTCCCAACGAGAAATCCCAAGGGCCAGACCAGCCTCACGTTGCGTATGGTGAACGTGTTTCAAGCTGTCTTCAACATTACGAGTCATCTGAGGTAAGTTAAAGACTGTCAAGGCCAAGGCACCTGAAATGATTGAAAATCCATACTCAAACTGAACTACAAAGATCAAGTAACCAAAGAGACCTACAACCACAGATGGGAGTGAAGACAAGATTTCAATACAGGTTCTGACAAAATTGGTCACAGGACCTTTTTTAGCATATTCAGCTAGGAAAATCCCAGCTCCCATAGACAAGGGCACAGAAATCATCAAGGTAATAACCAGAAGGAAGAAGGAATTATAGAGCTGAATTCCAATCCCTCCGCCTGCTTGGTAAGAAGATGATTTGCCAGTCAAGAAAGACCAAGAGATGTGGGGCAAACCACGAACCAAGATATAAAGAATCAAGGATGCCAAGATGGCAACAATAATTCCTGCAATCGAGTAGAGGACAGCTGTTGCAATTTTATCTAATTTCTTAGCGTGCATAGTTTTTCTTTCCTCTTTCTTTCGTAATCAATTTAATCACACTGTTGAAGGCCAAACTCATCAAGAGCAAGACTAAGGCCAGTGACCAGAGTACGTTATTGTCAACGGTTCCCATAACAGTATTTCCGATACCCATAGTCAAAACAGAAGTCAAGGTCGCAGCAGGTGTTGTCAATGAAGTTGGGACAACGGCTGAGTTTCCGACCACCATCTGAATAGCCAAGGCCTCACCAAAGGCACGCGCCATCCCAAAGACCACTGCTGTAAAAATCCCTGAACGCGCCGCCTTCAAGGTCACACGCCAAATGGTTTGCCAACGAGTGGCCCCCATAGCCAAACTAGCTTCGCGGTAGTGACGAGGCACCGCACGCAAACTATCGGTTGTCATAAAGGTTACCGTCGGTAAAATCATGACAAAGAGAACGAAAATCCCTGACAAGATTCCAAAACCAGTTCCACCAAATACACTGCGGACAAAGGGAACTACAACCTGCAAACCGATAAATCCATATACGACTGAAGGAATCCCGACCAGCAATTCAATGGCTGGTTGCAAGATTCTAGCACCTTTTGGTGAGACCTCCGTCATAAAGACTGCCGCACCAATGGCAAAAGGAGTTGCGATAAGGGCTGATAGGATTGTGACAATAAAGGAACCCAAAATCATAGGAAGGGCACCAAATTGTTTACCTGAAGGATTCCAAGTTTGGCCAAAGAGGAAATCAAAGATATTAACCCCATTTACAAAGAAGGTCGACAAACCTTTTTGGGCTACGAAAATCAAAATCATGGCCACAATGATGACAATCAAAGACAGACAGGCAAAGGTCAAGCCTTTTCCTAATTTCTCTAGACGAGAGTTCTTTGAGGGAGAAAGTAATTTTTTAGCTAATTCTTCTTGATTCATTATTGCCCCCCTTCTAGTGCTGTCACCGTTCCTACAGCATCTTTTTCAACCTTCATTTCCTTAACAGAAATATAGCCCATTCCCTTAACGATTCCGCTTTGCGCTTCATCGGAGAGGACAAAGTTGAGAAACTCTGCCACCAATTCATTTGGTTGACCTAGGGTGTACATGTGTTCATAAGACCACAAAGGCCAGTTATTACTTGTAACATTTTCTGCAATCGGCTCATAGCCATTCAACTTCATACGTTTAACTGAGTCATCCACATAGGCAAAGGCTAGGTAAGAAATGGCTCCTGGTGTCTGGGAAACAATGTTTTTGACCATCCCATTTGAATCCTGTTCTTGACTCTGCACGGCAGATTGACCATCCATGATAACACTATCAAAAGTTGCACGTGAACCAGAACTTGCCGCGCGGTTGATAATGGAAATGGCTAGGTCTTTCCCACCGACTTCTTTCCAGTTGGTCACTTGACCTGTGAAGATGCTACGGAGTTGTTCAGTTGTCAGATTTTCAACGTCAACTTCCTTATTTACAATGACTGCCAAGCCCGCTACAGCTACCTTATGGTCCACTAGAGCGGATGCGTTGATACCGTCTTTTTCCTCGGCAAATACGTCTGAATTTCCTACATCAACAGCTCCAGACTGAACCTGAGACAGACCTGTACCAGATCCTCCACCTTGGACGTTGACTGTTTTTCCAACGTGCAGAGAGCCAAATTCATCTGCTGCTGCTTCAACCAAGGGCTGAAGAGCCGTTGAACCAACAGCTGTCATGGATTCTCCACGATCAATCCAGCTAGCACATCCCACCAAAGAACCTGCCAGCAAAAGAGCTGCAAGGGATAGAGCGAGTTTTTTCCTTTTTTTCACTGTTTTTCTCCTTGAAAATAATGGTGAATGCTGTGAATTTTTTCAACTATTTATTTATGTTTTTCTTTTGAAAATTAGGAGCCAACTGAAGTTCTTTGCTTGGTTTTACTAGAAATTTGCTCAGTTATCTTCTCCACCAATTTTGACTTAAAATGAAAGACAATTTGAAAAAAATCCATACTTCCACTATAACATAGACAAGCTACTTTGACTAGCATTTTCACTTGAATCTGAGGCCTTTTGGAAAATAATTTTTCAAAACATTTCCAGTCACCTTTGCAAAGCCCAACCCATTGCCTTGAACCAAAACCTGATACCAACCATTTGGCAGACTTTCCGCCAGCTGAACGGTTTCTCCAGCCGCATACTTTACAAACGCTTCTTGGTCAATTTCAACCGACTGCTTGACCTGACTCGGTTTCAAGGCTAAGCCAAGAGCGAAACTGGGCTCAAAGCGTTTCTTCTTAAAGGTACCCAGATGCAGACCATTGCGAGCAATCTTGAGCTTCCCTAGATCTGGCAAGAGTTCTGGCAATAAATAAAGCTGATCTCCAAAAGTCTGCAAGATACCCGGTAAATTAACCTTCAAGTGATTTTGGACAAATTCCTGCCACAAGTCAACTTGCTCACGGCTGAGATTGCTCTTACTTGCCTTAAATTTAGGGGCTGGATTTTCACCCTTAAACTGTAGATGGGCTACAAACTGGCCCTCTCCCTTAAAATGATGAGGGTACATCCGAGCTGTTTCTGGCAGGTCAATCCCAGCTACCATTCCATTGATATGTTCAACTGGCAACAAGTCAAAATCATACTCTTCCAGTAGCCAATTGACTATTTCTTCATTTTCCTCAGGTGCCCAGGTACAAGTCGAATAAACCAGACGACCACCTTCAGCTAACATGGTCACCGCATCTGCCAGAATTTCTCTTTGTAAGCTAGCACATTGGATCGGATAATCGAGACTCCAATAATCCATAGCGTCTGGTTGCTTACGGAACATTCCTTCACCAGAGCAAGGGGCATCAAGGACAATGAGGTCAAAATAACCTTCAAAGACCTTGGCCAAGCGGTCAGCAGATTCATTGGTCACTACGACATTTGTCGCTCCAAAGCGCTCCATGTTTTCAACCAAAATCTTAGCTCTTTTGCTTGAGATTTCGTTGGAAACAAGGAGACCCTCTCCTGCTAGATAGGCTGCCAGTTGAGTTGATTTACCACCAGGCGCAGCAGCCAGATCCAAGACCTTCATTCCAGGACTGGGTTGGGCTACCTGAGCTACCATTTGAGCAGCGGGTTCTTGCGAATAAACTAAACCAGTAGCATGCTCAGGCGATTTTCCTGAAACCTTCCCATAATGTCCCCAAGGGGTTTGAGGAATAGGATCAGAAAATGAAGCTTGAGCTTCTTTTAAAGGATTGACCCGAAAAGCCGAAACCGCTTCCTCCTCAAAAGAGGCAAGAAAATCTCTTGCCTCATCTCCTAGTATCCCTTCATATTTTTCAACAAATCCTTCTGGAAATTGCATTTAAGTTCTTTTCCTTTCGTAAATATAGGACTGAATTTCCTCCTGCATCTCAAGAGGCACCATCATGACTGGCTGTCTGGTTTGAAAATCAAGAGCTTCACCAGAAAGGGTCACCACCCGATAGCCCAGACTTTCCCCTAAAATACTAGCCGCAGCATAATCCCATGGTTGCAGATAGGTGACATAGGTCAATAAATGCCCTGACAATATCTTGGCAAAACTAATGGCCGCACTGCCATAGACACGAACACCAAGAACCGCTCGACCCAAATCAGCCAGACCCCATTCATTGGTTTCCAGCATACCACTATTCCCTGCAATAAGGAAATCTCCAAGTGGTTTTGCTTTAAAGGGAGCTAGGGGCCTATCATTTAGACAAACTGGAAATTCCCCACCACCGTGGTAACAATCCCCTTTGACCACATCATAAATCAGACCAAACTGTCCCTGACCATTTTCAAAATAAGCCATCATGACAGCAAAATCTTCCTGCTGGGCCACAAAATTATTGGTCCCATCGATGGGATCAATGACCCAAACCTTACCCTCTTTAACCGAGGCTCGCAGACACCCTTCTTCAGCACAAATCTTATCCTCAGGATAACGAGACAAAATCTCACTAACCAAGAGTTCCTGAACTTCCTTGTCCAGTCTGGTCACCAAATCTGTTGGAGAGGACTTGGTTTCAACACACAAGTCTTCCTGCATATGGTCAAGAATGTACTGACCCGCCTTATTGACAAGCTCTTTAGCAAATTCAAATTTACTTTCCAAGAGAAATCTTCCCTTCCCCTTTTTCCTTGGCAGTCTGAACTGCTCGATAAAGCGAATAGCCACTAACTGTTTCAAATTCTCGTCCCAAACGTTTTTCTTCGCTCTTGCTTGGCACGACCGCTTTGAATCCCTTATAGGAGTCCAGTAACTTTTTAGCCTCTACCTTGCCTTCATAGGCAGCTTCAACATCATTAAAAAAAGAAAGCACTGAAGCAAGTTCTTCAGTGCTCCACGACAAATCTAGTGGGTAACTATACTGTTTGTTCATTAACTAATACCAGCTCTCATTCTTGCTTCTTTTAGTTCTTGCTTACGGTAACTACGAGGGAGAAAAGCACGAATCTCATCTTCATTAAAACCAATTTGCATGCGTTTGGCATCAATAATAATGGGACGACGCAAAAGACTAGGGTACTGCTCAATCAAATGAAGCAATTCTGATACCGAAATACTTTCTACATCAATATCTAATTTTTGAAAAATTTTTGAACGAGTTGAAATGATGTCATCAGTACCATTTTCGGTCAAGGAAAGAATGTGTTGCAATTCTTTTCTCGTTAAAGGACTGGTCATAATATTGTGCTCCTCAAAGGGCACCTTATGTTTTTCTAACCAGGCCTTCGCCTTACGACATGAAGTACAGCTCGGTGATAGAAATAGTGTAATCATGCTTTTCTCTTCTTATCTATACTTTGCTACTTCTATTATACAAAAAAATAAAGCGCTTGACTAGAGATTTTTAGAAAAAAAGCCTATTTTTTCAAGAAAAATAGACTGTTTGCGAACGATTGAGGTAAGGTAGATTTAGTTAATTCACTCTTGACAATAGTTTCGAATCATATACCTAACTTATTTACTCAAAATAAGAACATCTTTAGTATTATTTCCTACGACTTTTCAGGTATAGAAAACCAAAGAAGCTTTCATAGAGGGCAAAAAAGAGGAGGAAGGCGTGAAGGAAGAAGGTCTCTGGTAAAATTAAAATAACTGGATCCTTGGCTGGGTCAAAAAGCCAGGTATCATCTCCCACAAAGAGAATTTGATGGAAAAGAGTAAAGAATTGGTCAAAACCAATCAACACTCCCCCAAGCCCAATCAGCAAAGGCAAGACCACTAGAGTCAGAAGTCCCTTACTAAATAAAGATAAAAATCCCTTTTTAACAATCTTATTGACAAAGAAATAGAAGCTTGGTAGTGTCACAAGGGCAACTAATTGAACTAGGTGAAAGAGGTCCTTGACCACCGCAAAGTGGTGCAGACCAGCTGCTGACGAACGAAAATCTGGCATCTCTAAGACCTGACTAAAAGGATTGGTCAGGTAATTCATCAAGATATGAAAGTTGTACTGAATAGTTTCTGGTTTTAAATAGACCCTATCCGTTAAGTTCAACCACTGAATATCCAGCGGATAAAAAATCCAAGCCAAATAAATGGTCAAAAGGATTGAGAGGGAGAGGAGAAAAAGCATAGAGCTCCAAAAGGTCAGTTTAGTTTTCATCAAAGTTCCACTCCGCAAGACTAGAAACCACATGAGTCGGTGCGATTGGTAGGTCTGCTACTTCTTCTGCCTTGGTAAAACCTGTCGTCACCAAGAGCGTTGGAATGCCATTATCAATCCCAGCTCGAATATCAGTCAAATAGTTATCTCCAACCATAATCAACTCTTCACGTTCCAAACCTAAGTGCTCAACCGCCTTGTCCATAATGATAGCATTTGGTTTTCCAATATAAACAGGCTTCACTCGTGTTGCTACTTCAAGTAGCGTAATCAGTGAACCAGCACCTGGCAAAAGCCCTCGTTCTGTCGGGATGTTGAGGTCAGGGTTGGTTCCGATAAAGTGGGCACCCTTTTGAATAGCTAGAGTTGCTGTCGCAAATTTTTCATAGTCGACTTGCCAGTCCAGCCCTACTACCACATAGGCAGGATTTTCCTTGTCTTCCACATATCCAGCCGCCTTGATGGCTTCCTTGAGCCCTGATTCTCCGATGACATATACTGTCTTTTCAAGCCCCAAGTCGTTCATATAGTCGATAGTCGCCAAAGTCGCTGTGTAGACAGTCGATAGAGGCGTATCAATATTAAAATTCTGAGCCAACATCTCCTGAACACTCTCTGGAGTGCGGGTTGTATTGTTAGTCACAAAGAGATAGGGGATGTCTCGCTTTTGCAATTCGTGGACAAAAGCCTCTCCTGCTGGAATTCTGTCTTTCCCCTTATAAATGGTTCCGTCTAAATCAATTAAATAGCCTTTATATTTCATCTATTTCTTCCTAATCCTTCTTCATTTCTTGCCAAGTGATGATAGCTTGGGCATTGGTAGCACCGTCGCTTGTAATCTCATGTTTGCTTTCCAGTCCAGACCGTTCAACAGCCGATGTAATCACCCCACCTGGTCGAACTTCCTTTACATACTTGAGGTTGATTTTCTTGGGAATATACTGGGTCAAAAAATCTGCTCCCATCACTTCAAAAATCCAGTCCAAGTATTTACTGTTATTGACATGACCATTCATATCCAAATCGTAAAAACGAACATGGTAATCCTTGCTAATTGGCTCGTTCAAGGACTCATACTTTGGTCCACGGATGATCTTTTTATCAAAATCAGACTGGTAAGGAGCCACAATCTCAGGTTCGACAGCATGGACTTTTCGACTATCTCGATCCATGAGAACAAAGGTCGCCATCATGTGGATGAGTTCCCATCCCTCTTCATCATAAATAGTAAAGCGACGGTAGCAAAAAAGTCGATTGTAGCTCAAAGCTTCCGTTTCGATGGTAATTTCTTCCGCAAAGCGAGGCAAACGAACCACCTCAATATCGTATTCTGTGATAATCCAGACCAGATTATAGTCTTCCAAAATGGCCTTATCACTAACTCCTAACTCAATCGACTGCATCCCTGAAACTTGCAGGGATAGCAAAATCACATCTGGAAGCTTGATATGACCGTTCATATCAGCCATATCAAAAGGAATTTTCATTTTCATTTGATAAGTTAAGCCCATCATCCTACTCCAAAATAAATCGTTCTGCTACAGTGTCTCCTAAAAAGAGACCTCTCTTTGTCATGCGCACGCGGTCACCCTCTATTTGCATGAGACCTTGTTGAACCAAGTCCTTGACAATTTCTCCATAAAGTCCATCAAAAGATCTTCCAAATTTTTCCTCAAATCGCGCCATGGAGACTCCTGATTTCTTGCGAAGCCCCAGGAACATTTCTTCTTCCATTTGCTCCTTTTGACTCAGGTGCTCTTCTGTGATGCGCGCATTGCCTTCCTCAACCGCATTTAGATAATGACGAATGGGACCATGATTCTTATAGCGCACCCCATTGACATAACCAGATGCCCCAGCACCGATGCCATAGTATTCAGCATTGTCCCAGTACATGAGGTTGTGGCGACTTTCAAAACCAGGCTTTGAGAAATTGGAAATCTCATAATGCTCAAAACCAGCTCGCTCCAGCTCTGCAATGATGTACTCAAACATCTCAGCTTCCAGTTCCTCCTTAGGCAGAGGCAATTTCCCTCGTCGCATACGGTTCATAAAGACCGTATGATTTTCCAAAATCAAGCTATACAAACTCATATGGGGAATATCCAGCCCAATGGCCTTAGCCACATTTTCCTTGACCTGCTCCATGGTCTGACCTGGCAGTGCATAAATCAAGTCTATAGAGATATTGTCAAAACCAGCCAGTTTCAGGCGGTCGATATTTTCATAAATATCCTTCTCCAAATGACTGCGCCCAATCTTTTTCAGCATCTTATCATCAAAGGTCTGCACACCTAGCGAAACACGATTGACAGCCGAGTTTTTCAAAACAGCTATCTTATCTGCATCCAAGTCGCCTGGATTGGCTTCAATGGTCAACTCTTCTAAGACAGACAAGTCCAAGTTTTTAGTCAAGCCCTTCAATAACACCTCCAGTTGAGAAGCTGACAGGGCTGTTGGTGTCCCACCACCGATATAGAGGGTTCGCAACTTTTGAATATCATAAGATTGAAACTCTTCTAACAGATGTTCCAAATAACTATCTACCGGCTGATTCTTGATAAAAACTTTTGAAAAGTCACAATAATAACAAATCTGGGTACAAAACGGGATGTGCACATAGGCTGACGTTGGTTTCTTCTGCATAGTAATTATTATACCACAAAGACTGGCTAGGAGAAAAAAATCACCATCCCCAGATACATAGTCCGTCCAGAGATGGTGATGGTTTATTCTTCTGTTATGTCAATAACGATCTCTTCTGATTCATTAAGAGTTTCGGCCTTTTCTTGCCATTGCTCCTTGAGATTATTGAATCGTTCTTTTGATGCTTCGGTCGCTTGACGAGCACATGATTTGGCTTGAGCAAGGACACTGTCCACAGTGATTTCACCTGACTCAACCTGTTCTTTGGTTTTAAGAACAAAATCTGTAGCCTGCTCCTTGACTTCTGTCAGTTTTCCACAGACCTGCTCCTTGGCATACTCAGGATCTTCTCTCAAATCATCTAGAAAATCTTGAGCCTGACTGCAAACTTGTTTGCCCTTGTCGCTTGTTAAAAACAAGGCGAGAGCTGCACCTGAAACGGTTCCTAAAAGGATTGAGGATAGTTTACCCATAAGAATTCTCCTTTTTTATTTTTTGAAAAATTTACTTGCTACACGAAGAGCTGACAAACTTGCACCAGTCTTGAGTGTCTTTGAACCAGCTGATGAAGCTTTCTTACTCAATACACGCGCATGGTCATTAAGATCTGAAACAGATAGAGATAAATCTGCAACTGCACTAAAGAGTGGATCAATCGTTGCCATCTTGACGTTAATATCATCTGCCAAGACATTGACCTTGGCCAGCAATTCATTGGTATGATGCAAGGTCACATCCACATCTGAAGTTAAGGTTTTAATCGTCTTCTCTGTTTCATCTATAACACGTCCAAGCTTTTGTACAGTAATGATTAGATAGACTAAAAAGACAATCAAAGCAAGGGCTACAAGAATATATGCAACTTCTAACATTTAATTTTCCTCCTCTGTAATATAGTAAGGGGCCTTCTTTCGATTTTGATATAGAATGATAAAAATACCCAGTCCGATAAGAACAACTGAAAGCCATTGAGACACTCGAAGGCCAAAGAACATGAGACTATCTGTCCGCATGCCTTCAATGACCATACGACCGAAACCATACCAAATCAAGTAAAAGGCAGTGATATGACCTCGTCTGAGACTCTTCCATTTTCTTCTGAATATCAAAATTAAAGTAAATCCAAGTAGATTCCATAGAGACTCATAAAGGAAGGTCGGTTGACGGTAGCTCCCCTCAATATACATCTGGTCACGGATAAAGCCAGGTAGATAATCCAGATTATCCACTGCTGCACCATAAGCTTCTTGGTTAAAGAAATTGCCCCAGCGACCCAAACTTTGGGCTATCATGACGCTAGGCGCCGCAATATCTAGAAAATCCCAAGTGTTAATGAGTTTACGATCAGCAAAGATGTAGAGCACAAGGGCACCAGTTATCAAACCACCGTAAATGGCCAAACCACCATTCCAAATGGCAAAAATTTCTCCCAAGTTCTGACTATAGTAATCAAAACGGAAAATAACATAGTAGAGACGAGCTCCTAAAATAGCCAAGGGAAAGGCTATCAAGATGAAATCTAAAATATCGTCTGGTATGATCTTCTTTCTAGGTGCTTCTTTCATGGTCAAATAAACCGCAAGAATCAAGCCTGTCACTATACACAAGGCATACCATCGAATAGCTATAGGGCCTAGATGAATAGCAATTGGATCAAGCATTAGGCACCTCGTTTTGAGCAATGAGATTGGTCAAGCGTTCTTCGAACAAACGCGTCGCATCAAAGCCCATTTCCTTGGCACGATAATTCATGGCAGCAGCCTCAATCACGACAGAGATATTACGACCTGTTTTAACTGGAATACGAATACGAGGAATAGATACGCCAGAAATTTCAAGTTCCTCTGCATTATTTCCTAGACGATCAAAGGTCTTATGCGTATCATAGTTTTCCAAGTAAACAGCCAGCTGGACTTGTGAAGAATCCTTGACCGCACTCGCACCGTAGAGGCTCATGACATCGATAATCCCAACTCCACGAATTTCAATCAGGTGTCTCAAGATTTCAGCTGGTTCACCCCAAAGAGTAATCTCATCCTTGGCAAAGATATCAACACGGTCATCAGCTACCAAGCGGTGACCACGTTTGACAAGCTCCAGACCTGTCTCACTCTTACCGATGCCACTATCACCTTGAATCAAGACACCCATTCCATAGATATCCATCAAGACACCGTGCACACTGGTCCGTTCTGCCAAACGAGAATCCAGATAACTAGATAACTCTCCAGACAATCGACTGGTCGCCGTACGGCTAGTTAAAATAGCAATCTTACATTCTCTAGCTGCCTTTAGCATCTCCTCAGGAACCACCAAACCACGAGCAACAATGACCGCAGGTGTCTCAGGTAGAAACATTTTTTTCAAGACTTGGTAACGGTTGTGAGAGGACATCGAAACGAGATAGGACCACTCCTTCATTCCCAAGAGCTGGATTCGCTCAGGCGTATAATAGTCAAAATAGCCTGTCATTTCAAGACCAGGTCGCGTAATGTCCGCGGTATTAATTTCCTTTTCAAGTAATTCTGGTTCGCCATAGACAATGTCTAGTCTAAGCTTTTCAATCACTTCTTTTACTAAAACCGACATCATTTCCTCCTTCAATCGAGTTCTTTTTACTATTATATCAAATTGTCCTTAGAAGTTTCAGATTTTTGCAGGCTTTGAAGTATTTATTTATACTCAATGAAAATCAAAGAGCAAACT
>NZ_KV794148.1:103683-127228 GCF_001808665.1 Streptococcus sp. HMSC070B10
TGACGAAGTCAGTTACATATACCTACGGCAAGGCGACGTTGACATGGTTTGAAGAGATTTTCGAAGAGTATTAAAAGAAAAAAGACTAGATTTCTCCAGCCTTTCATTTCTAATTAGAATTTTTTACGTTTACGAGCTGCTTCTGATTTACGTTTACGTTTTACAGAAGGTTTTTCATAGAATTCACGTTTGCGTGTTTCTTGAAGAGTACCAGCTTTAGTAACCGCACGTTTGAAACGACGAAGTGCGTCGTCAAGAGATTCATTCTTACGTACTACTGTTTTAGACATTTTTTTCACTCCCTTCAAGTTCAAGATCTATTCTATTTTACACGTAAAAGGAATAATTGTCAAGAAAAAATCCGGTTTAATTTTGATTTTTTCTTCCATTTATACAAGTTATACAAGTCTTGAAAGAATCAATTAAATAGAGAAACTGAAAGAGTTCATTTTTTTATTTTTCTAACAAGCTGAGCGCTTCAGCATCTGCAATGATGGTCACATCAGGGTGATTTTGGAGGCTACTTGCTGGTAGGTTCTCAGTCACTGGGCCAGACACTGTTCCTGCAATGGCTTCTGCTTTCGACTCACCATAAGCAAATAGAAGGATTGACTTGGCATCCAAGATATTTTTAATCCCCATTGAAATGGCTTGGGTTGGGACGTCTTCAATCTTGTCAAAGAAACGTGCGTTTGCTTCGATAGTAGACTTGTCAAGTTCTACAAGGTGAGTTTGACTGTCAAATGGAGTACCGGGTTCATTAAATCCGATATGTCCATTGCGACCGATTCCCAAGATTTGGAGGTCAACTGGATGGTCAGCCAAAATTTGGTTGTAGCGTTCAACTTCAGCTTCAGCATTGTCCTTAACTCCACGAGGTAAGAAACTTTCTTTAAATGGTTTTTGGTTAAACAAGTTTTCTTGCATGAAGTAACGATAAGACTGTGGGTTGTCCCCATCAAGGCCTACATACTCATCAAGGTTGACACTGGTTAGATTTGAAAAATCAAGGTCACTCTCAACAATTTTCTTGTAAAATTCAAGTGGGCTACTTCCTGTCGCAAGTCCTAGTGTTTGAGCTCCATTGGCCAATTTTTCCTTCAAAATCTCAAAAGCAACTTTTCCACCTTCGATTTGGTTTTCAACTTTAATAACTTTCATCTTTTTATCCTCCGTTTCAATCTATATTTATTATATGGTATAGACCAATTTTTGTCAAGTGAAAACGATTTAATTTCTAAAAAAAGAGCGACTATACTTGAAACATGTTATAATGGATAGGATTAGAACTTAGAAAGAATGAAAAGATATATGAATACAGCTGATTTTGATTTCCACTTACCCGAGGAATTGATTGCCCAAACGCCCCTTGAAAAACGAGATGCTTCTAAACTCCTCATTGTCAACCGTGAGACTGGAGAAATGCAGGATAAACACTTCCACTCTATTATTGATATGCTGGAACCTGGTGACGCCCTTGTCATGAACGATACCCGCGTTCTCCCTGCCCGCCTCTATGGTCAAAAGGAAGAAACTGGAGGTCATGTGGAACTTCTCCTGCTTAAAAATACTAGTGGAGATGAGTGGGAAGTTCTGGCTAAACCTGCCAAACGCCTCAAGGTCGGTACTCGTGTCAGCTTTGGTGATGGTCGCCTCAGCGCTGTCGTTACGGAAGAATTGACCCACGGGGGCCGCATTGTCCGCTTTGAGTACCAAGGAATTTTCCTAGAAGTTTTGGAAAGTCTAGGAGAAATGCCGCTACCTCCTTATATCCACGAAAAACTGGATGACCGTGAACGCTATCAAACCGTTTACGCCAAGGAAAGTGGCTCTGCTGCTGCACCGACTGCTGGATTGCACTTCACCAAAGAACTGCTGGCAGAAATCCAAGCTAAAGGTGTTCATCTGGTCTATTTGACTCTACATGTCGGGCTAGGAACCTTTAGACCTGTTTCTGTGGATAATCTGGACGAACACGAAATGCACTCAGAATTCTACCAGCTTTCTGAGGAAGCAGCTGCCACCCTTCGCACTGTTAAGGAAAATGGTGGTCGCGTCATTGCTGTCGGAACCACTTCTATCCGCACCTTGGAGACTATTGGTTCCAAGTTTGATGGACAAATCGAAGCAGATTCTGGCTGGACCAATATCTTTATCAAACCTGGTTACGAATGGAAAGTTGTCGATGCCTTTTCAACCAATTTCCACCTGCCAAAATCAACTCTGGTCATGTTGGTTTCTGCCTTTGCAGGCCGTGAATTAGTCTTAGATGCCTACCACCATGCCATCCAAGAACACTACCGCTTCTTTAGTTTTGGTGATGCCATGTTTATCTATTAATTTTCATAATCAAAAAAGCGCATATTATCAGGCATTATCCTTTGGTGCTCTAAGCTTTTCTAATGTAGACAGTCGCAAAAAAGTCTGAAAAGCTCTCAGAATTGCCGTCTCAGCACCAAAAATACGTGAAATTTGCATAATTAAAATAAATTTCAGGGGGAGTTATACAAAAAAACGACGATTTAAATCGTCGTTTTACTGATATAAATATGTAATCTTTTTTTGAAAATACGTCTATTTATTTTTTATTGTTTTTTATTGTAAAGTAGACCCAACCGAATGAACATAGGTTGTAGAAAGCAAATGAAAAAACTGCAAGGATGATAGATCCTGTATCTAAATAACCTCTTTCAAGACCGTTTTTCAACAACAACAAGCCTGTAGTTTCGACAACGATCAAAAATAAAAATATATAAAAAATTTTCACATTAAGCATATTGTTACCGCCTTCTTTTTATTTGGTTTTATTGTATAATAAAAGTTGAAAAAAATCAAAAATACAAAAGAGTTCCCGTTATGTCTAAGATGTTTAAATGCATGTGTTTGCTAGTTATGTCTGTTTTCTGTATGTCTAGCATTTCCCCGTCGCTTGTTGTTTTTGCTGATGATAGCTTATCGGCAAACTCTAAAGTTGTATCTGGTGAGGCTCAGTTTGAGAATGGCTCATCAGTGCGGTTCGGAGATGCGCAAGTAAATATTTTAAGCGATGAAGTTCTTGAGGTTGTCAATCCAGATGGAAGTGTAGACACTATTGAACGACGTGCTGACGGCGTCTATATCAATGGGGTATTTTATATGGCTTATCAAAAGAATGAAATCGACCTAAATATATCTTTTAGATCATACGATCCTAATGTTTGGAATTACGTCAACACAATATATGGGAATAAACAAGCTAACACATTCGCTAACTTCATGATTGGTTCTGGAATAAGTTATGCGATTGGTAAAATAGCTTCTGTATTAGGGGGTCCATGGGGTACAATAGTTGGTGAAGCATATTTTGGTATACAAGCTTATCAGTCTTACTTGGATTCACAAAGCCCGTATCCATACTACATAACAAGTACTTATATCCATGTTGCTCAAAGAAAATGGAAGTTTATCACTGAATACTATAGAAACTCAGACTATACTGGGTATGTAAAAACCGAAACAACCTACGTGAATTTCTAAAATAAAAACCCTGCCTAGATATAAAGGCAGGGTTTATGTTTTAGTTAATTGTTCAAGTAATTTGTAAGCATAATACTTGCGAAATTCTATTTGTTCAAGCGGGTCAAAAGTTCTTATTTTTTAGCCTCAAGCTTAGCTCTCCTTTGCTTGATTTCTTCACGTTTTTGGGCGATTTCTGCTTGCACCTCGGGAGTTTCCAAAGTGCCTTGCGACTTGTGAAATTCTACTAGCATATCAACGATTTTTGGGTCTAATTCGTTGACATAATCAGGATTTGACCATTTCGGCACGTTGCTTGCAGGTGCTTGCTTTTTGCCGCCTTTTTGGGGTCAGTACACATCAACCTTGATATTATGCGTTTTGTAATGAATTAAAAATTCGTTAGTCTGTTCTCAAACTCGGATCTTTCAAACTCTGCACACTGGCATTGATCACCGCTCCGACAATCAAAATCTTAGCGATGAGAATAAACCAGAACATCATGACCACCACGACGATGGAACTGAAAAAACGGACATCCACGAGGTGATTGACATAGTTATTGACATAGACTGAAAAGATATTAAGTAATAAAATCAGAGTCAATAAGACAAAGGTGCTACCTGGCAATACATGTCGAATTCGTCTCACCTTAACATTGGGCAGGAAATAGTAAAGCATAACCAAGATGGCAAAAATTAAGGCATAGACCAAGGGGCCTGTCAGATCCTGCAGGTAATCAAATAGGGGACTATCTGATTTCCAGTAACTTTTGATGAGGTTGAGGAGCATACGGCCAAAAACACTCAGAAAGAGAGCAAGAGCAAAGAGAATCTGCAAGCCGAAACTGACAAACAAACTCATAAGCTGATGGGAAATCATTCCACGATTTTTTGCTACTCCGTAAGCTTTATTAAAGGCTTTCTGCAGAAAATTCATGGATTTTGAAAAGGTCCAGAGGGCTGACAAAACTGCAAAACTCAACAAGCCTGTTGAAGGTTGAGTCAGCACCTCTGTAATAATCTTTGCGACCACATCATACATGGTTTCCGGCAAAAATTCATTGACAACCTTTAAAAAATTGGAAACTGGAATCTGAAAATAAGGGAGGATATTGACCACCACCAAAAGCAGAGGAAAAATCGAAATCAACCAATAGTAGGCTACTGCGACACTGGTCAATTCACTATCCGAGGCTTGATAATAATGCAAAAAAGCTTTTAATAAAGGCTTGTCTATCAGCTCTTTCCACCACTTCTTCATATCACACTCCTTTACTTACAATCTTGATTAATTTCTTCTTACCAATTCCATCATATCATAAGGGAGGGTATTGGCAGCTTCCTTCAAGGAATAGTTCTCTAAGTTATTCACATTTTGCCGTAATTTCTTGGCATACTTGGTCGTAATCAATCGTTTTTCTTCATATTCGAAAATCAATTTACGCTCCAGATAATAGCCTCTCAGCATTTCATCGATATTGTTGGGCTTGACGCGATTGATAACCCGTTCAACAAAGGCACCACTGGTGATGATAGCTGTTTCTCGGAGACGAGAATCCTGCATAAAGCTAATCAAGGAACTCTTATAAACCCCTTTTAGATTCTCCAAACTTTCGATAATCATCTCTGTATTTTCTAGATAGAGCTCTGCAATTTGGTCATAGTCAAGGGCTCTGAGTTTCTTAGATTCTTCATTTTTCCAACTGCGGAAGGTCTTTCCAAAGGTAAAGACTTCGTGAAGGAGAAAACGTAAAATCCGCAAGGAAACAAGGAAATAATAAGTCAATCTTGAAGCAAACTTGCGATTGATACCTTGTTCCATGTTTTTCAGATAACGTTGGTAGACCCGATAAGCACGCTCACTCATCTTGCCTTCTTCGTAAGCCTGTTCTAAACCATCACTTTCAATACTGAGGATGAGAAGTTTCAAGGCCTCCCAGTCTTCTTGAGCGTCCTTATTTTCTTGACTCAAAATGAGATTTTCAATACGTCCATGGTAATTGTCAATAGCCGCATAGAGGGGAAGTTTATTTCTGGTATCTTCCAACTCTTTTTCCAACTCTAGCGTTACTTCATTCAAAATAGCGATATGCATGAGATAGTCCTTGCTTTCTTCCTGTTCATCAGAAAGATGAGGCAAGACCAAGAGACCTGTTAAAAAGCTTACCAGCGTCACACCTGCGACAAGGAAAAGTAAGAGAGGATACTCCTGCTCTAGATTACTTGGTATCAGAAGAATCGTAGCAATCGACACCGTTCCCTTGACACCTGAAAAGGTCAAAAGAAGCATGTCCTTCATATACTTATTTAGCTTTTTCTTGAGACGTCTAGTCCTATAGGCATAATAGCCATAAATCATGACAAAACGAATAGCAAAGAGGACAAAGGTAAGGGCTATAAGAGATACAAATAACAGTAAGGGATTATAGATTGGATTGGTCAAGATAGGCTCTGCTATCATTTCCAACTCCATCCCTAAAATCACAAAGACTGAACCGTTGAGCATAAAGTTCACTGTGTGCCAGACCGTCTCGGTCACCGTGTCCACTTGGGCTTCGAGGAGCGTAATTTTCTTAAATCGGCTTGCCTTTAAAATGCCAGCAACCACAACAGCAATAATTCCTGAAACATGGACTTCTTCTGCCAGGAAGAAAGTCACCAGAGGCAAACTCAATTCTAATAAAAGTTCGCTGGCAATATCCGTTGCTCTCACACTTAGCAAGAAGCTATGGAGGAAACGGTTAGTCATGGCTGTTAAAAAGCCAATCAAAAAACCGCCTAGGATTGAAAAGATGAGCGAACTACTTGCTTGCCCAAGGGAAAAGGCTCCAGTTGTCCAAGCTGTCAAAGCTACCTGAAAGGCAACCAAACCTGATGCATCATTCAAAAGTCCTTCACCCTTAAGGATATTGGACACGCGCTTAGGAAAGCTAAAGCGCTCCGAAAGAGAGGCAAAGGCCACCAAGTCCGTAGGGCCAAGGGCTGCCCCAACAGCCAAGCAAGCCGCCAAGGGAAGACTGAGCCAAAGAAAATGGGCCAAGCCACCCAAACTCAGGGTCGAGATGAAAATCACTGGAAATATGAGATAAACAATGATTCGCCAGTGTTTTAAAATAGCCGTAATATCTGCTTCCTCCGACTCTCGGAAAAGCAAGGGCCCGATAACCAGAGCCAAAAACAACTCTGTATTGAGGTGAAAGTCGGTATTGGGTAAAAAGAGACCAATCACGATTCCCAAAAGAATTTGCACCAAAGGGAGAGGTAAAAAGGGCAGGAGCTTATTGGTTGTACTTGAGACAATCAAGACCAGTAAAAATAGGATGAGGTAAATCAGTAATTCCACGCACGTCCTCCTTAATCTTTTTTACAACAAGATTCAAATATCTCCTTCTGCTCTTTGATTTTTTGGTCAATCTTGGAACAATCCTTGTGCTCAATTTTTCTCTGGCACCGTTCCATTTCAAGAGCAACTAATTTTTTCTTGATTTTAAGCATTTTTTTGCTCATATGTGCTTGATCTAACACCCCCACCGCTCGTTCGTGGTGGGTTGATTCAACAAAATTCTGGCGCATGGCATCCAGCTTTTCACGTAGGTATTGTTTATCCATGTCTATATCTCTCTAATTTTTCAATCATCACTAAAAATGGTGGGTTGTTGACTTGGTTTAAAGTTCGGTAAATGGCAGCTGTGTACTCTTGTTGGTTCAACTGACTGACAAAATCCAAGACAGCATCCCTCTCGAGGTCGCCTCCTTCATGTCCATAGTAGATCATGATGGCAATCCGTCCCCCTTTGACAAGCAAATGACACAGCTTTTCTAAGGCTTCAATCGTTGTCTGAGGTTGGGTAATGACTGACTTATCAGCTGACGGCAGATAGCCCAGATTGAAAATTCCTGCCTTGGCTTCTGTCACAAACTGGTCCAGTGTCTCATGGCCTTGCAAGATTAACTGGGCATTTGTCAGGCCAGCTTGGTTCAAACGCTCTTGCGTCTTTTCCAAGGCTTGCTCCTGAATATCAAAGGCATAGACTTGCTTAGCTAGCTTGGCTAGAAAAAGCGTGTCATGACCATTTCCCATGGTTGCATCCACTACGATATCATCCTGAGTTACAACCTCAGCTAAAAAATCATGTGCCATTTCAAGTGGTCTTTTCATTTTCAAACTCCTGTTTTACAGCCTTGCATCCTTGAACGCTTCCACGACGTCTCATTTCAGTTTCAATAGCATTTAGAACTTCCCATTTATTGAGGCTCCACATCGGCCCAATCAGCATATCTCTAGGTGCATCTCCCGTGATTCGATGGATGACGATATGTTTGGGAATGATTTCCAGTTGGTCACAGATGACCTTAACATATTCGTCCTGACTCATCAGTTGTAAGCGTCCCTCATGGTAATCCCGTTGCATACGTGTATTTGTCATGAGGTGAAGCAAGTGCAGTTTAATTCCTTGAATATCGTTATCCGTAACACAGCGGCGGACATTTTCAATCATCATCTCATGGGTTTCACCAGGCAAACCATTGATCAAATGGGAAACAATCTCAATTTTTGGATATTTCCTCAAACGCTTGACCGTTTCCACGTACAATTCATAGGAATGGGCACGGTTAATCAGGTCAGAGGTTGCTTCATAAGTAGTCTGCAAGCCCAATTCAACCGTCACATGCATGCGCTCCGACAACTCAGCCAAATATTCGATGGTTTCGTCTGGTAAACAGTCTGGCCGTGTTCCGATATTGATTCCTACTACACCTGGCTCATTGATGGCCTGCTCATAGCGTTCCCGAATGATTTCCACCTTTTCATGGGTATTGGTAAAATTCTGAAAATAAACCAGATACTTCTGAACATCTGGCCACTTGCGGTGCATAAAGTCAATTTCCTTATAAAATTGCTCACGAATAGGCGCATCTGGTGCCACAATGGCATCTCCAGAACCGGAAACCGTACAAAAAGTACAGCCCCCATGAGCCACAGTTCCATCACGATTGGGACAGTCAAATCCCGCATCAATAGGGACTTTAAAGGTCTTTTCTCCAAAGAGTTTTCGATAATAATCATTCAAGGTGTTATAAGATTTCATAACTTTCATTATAACAAAAAACAACCACAATCTCAAAAGCCTGACTTTCCTATAAATTCCTCTGTTTCTCGTTTCCATTAGCGATTTTTTATGATACAATATGGATATGATTTTAATGAAATTAGCATCTATTTTATTATTGATACTGACCTTAGTAGTCTGCATTATCATAACCAAACTTTTTAGATTAAAAAAACTAGGACGAAACTTTGCGGATTTGGCTTTTCCAGTCTTGGTATTTGAGTATTACTTGATTACAGCTAAAACCTTTACCCATAATTTCCTCCCTAGACTAGGCCTAGCCCTCTCTCTCCTAGCCATTATTCTCGTTTTTTTCTTCCTTTTGAAAAAACGTAGCTTTTACTATCCTAAATTCATCAAATTTTTCTGGCGTGCAGGATTCTTATTAACCCTTGTCATGTATATCGAGATGATTGTTGAATTGTTCTTAATGAAATAATTGAATCCCTAAACATTTTCTAGGGATTTTTGCTTTCTCTACAAAATAAGGTAGATAATAACACTATACAATTTTATACAAAGAAAATCCCTTAGAAACTTATATTCCAAGGGATTTATCTTCTATCTAAGACAAGAGTTTCTCTCCACTCTTTAATGATAACGAAAGTATCAAAATTTCTAGTCTTCTTTTTTACCTTTAGTGGCTACTAATCCTGCACTCAAACAGAGTAGAGCTAAACCTGCTGCTACTGTTTCTTGGCTTGTCACACTACCTGTATTTGGTAACTGGGCTTTATTAGTTTGACTAGCTTCACTTGGAGCAATTGGTTTTGTTTCTGCTTTTTCTGACACTTGTGGTTTTGTATCTACCGGCTGTACTGGTTTCGTTGTTTCACCAGCTGTACCGACTTCTATGATGCGATCCTGAGCCATAACTTTATCATAGCTATCCTTTTCAGTTCGCTTACCATTTTCAACCTCGATTAAGTGAACACGGACTCCTTGTCTTCCTTCTTGGAGGACTCGAGTTTGACCTACTGGAAGTTTATCGTTCTTTTGTTCCTGAACTTTGAAATCGATTGTTTCTTCTTCAATTACAAGTTCTGGTCTGTTAAGCACAAGATTCTTCACTTCGTCTTCTGGAAGAGAAGTGCCTGGGTTGATCCCCACTTCCACGATACGATCTTGTGCCGCAACTTTATCGTAAGTTTCTTTAAGCTGACGTTTTCCATTTTCCACTTCAATCAAGTGAACACGGACGCCTTGTTTTCCTTCTTGGAGGACACGGGTTTCACCTAGATACAACTTATCAGACTTACGCTCCTGAACCTTGAAGTCAATGGTTTCTTCTTCGATTACAAGTTCTGGTCTGTTGAGGACAAGATTCTTCACTTCATCTTCTGGAAGGGCGGTGCCTGGTTTCGTTCCAACCAAGACGATGCGGTCTGTCGGTGCCTCTACCACTTCATGGAGTTTTTCTTCCTTACTTCCATCAGAATTAATTGCTGTAAAGATACGTTCCTTACCAACTTTTCCTTCTTGTTCTACACGAGTCTCACCTAGATAAAGTGTTGAATCTTTTTTCTCAACTGTCTTGTAGGCCAAATCGTTTTCAACAAATTCAAGTTTTGGAAGTTCCTCCTGTACAGCAGCAACTGTCTTCTCAGAAACTGGTTTTTCCTTAGTCAACTGGATACGGTATTCCTTAACTTGTTTTCCACTTTCTGAAACGAGGCGAACAAGTACTGGAAGGCTGTCTTCTCCACTATCTACAACTGTTGAAGCTACTTGATTGGTTTCTTCAACTGAGACTTTTGGACGTTGACCTTTATAGGTAATTTGATAATCTTGACGATTTTCAGCGAAATCAGCAAGTTCTTTTCCATCTACAAGAATCTTCGATTGAGTACTTTCTTGAGGCAATTCGCTTGGTGCAAGGAAGGTCATCTCAATCATCGCAACACCGCTCTTATCTGCTTTACGCTCCATACGCCATCTCATGGCTTTAGCTTTGACAGCTTTAAATGTTACGTTGATTTCATCACCAGCTGCAATGTCTTTATCCACACGATAAGGAACAGCTTCCCAATTTTCTGGATTGTTAAATGGATGGCCTGATTCGTATGCTTGGTAGTTTGAATAGTAGGTCGGCACTTCAAAGTCTGGGCCAATATAACGTTCCAAAACAAGTTTAGATGGTGCATCTGTACCACTATCTGCAAAGAAGTGAAGTTTGGCTTGCGCAACAGTCCGCTCTACAATCTTACCATTTTCACGGAAGATGACGCCTGCTGATACTTCTGGATTGGTAGACGGTCTTGCAGACCAGTTTGTCCAACGACGATTTTCAGAGTGATCTCTATCATTGATATAGTCTACACGGTCATGAGAACTGTCGTCAATATCATTAGTTGCTGAAGCAAAGGCCTGGTTACTGTTTTCATCATAGTTAGGGTTATCTGAAAGAGCCTCACCAAGTTTGTCTGTCACTCTTACAGTGAACTCAGCAGTAAGATTGCTACCAAGGACACGACCTCGAACAGTAAATTGACCTGCTTTTGTCAGATTTTCTGCTGGAACTTCTTCCCATTCAACTGTCAGGTCTTTTGTTTCGTAGCCGTCTTTACCTGTGAAGTATACCGGAACCTTAGTCGGCAATTCAAGTGGTTGGCCTAGTTGCAACAAGCGAGCTTGTTTAACCGCAGCAACTGGTTTACGAGAAAGTAAGTCTTTATCCTTAGTGAAGTGCAGACGGTATTCTCCTAATATGTCGCCATTTTCAGCTTTCGCGATGACACGAACTGGCTCACCTTCACGAACACTTGGAACGACGGTAGCGAGACCATTGTTGCTAACACTTGCTGTGACTGCGGGAACTTTTCCATCTACAGACTCAAGGTAGTAGTCTGTCAAATCAGGGTTGAAGTTTGCTAAGTCTTTGCCGTCAACTTGGATTCTTGTTTGTCCTTGTTTGGCTGCCGCAACTTGTTTCGCAAAGATTTGTACTTCTGTAATAGACGTTCCAAGTTTGTTGTCTGCTCTCACCATACGAATACGGACAGCATAGGTTTCAACTTTATCAAAGCTAAAGTGGTTCATTTCTCCAGCCTTGAGTTGAGCTGGAGCTTTGAGATTGCTTACCTCTTTCCAGTTTGCAGGATCGTTAAAGACATGTTCTTCATTACCTACAAAGCTAGGGTTTTTAGGAGCTGTTGGAACAGTCTTACCAACATAATACTCAATCACATAAGACTTCGGTGCACCAACTCCATGGTCTTCGTGGAATCCGACACTTAGATTATCAACTGAACGTTTGCTCAAGATACCTGAATCTCCGAACAGGACACCAACTGAAGCTTCTGGATTACTGCGATTCCAGTTTGTCCAACGATTGGCTGGTCGGTCGTTAAAGGAAATCAATTTATCGTTGACATTTGAAACAGGGTCGGTTGGATTTGAGTCTGAAGCAAAGGCAAGTGGCAATTCTGAACCGGTCCATTGGTCAGAAATGTTTGCACCTTGCTCAGTTTGAGCAGATACTCGAACATGAAGTTTAGTTGTTAATTGAGTACCTTCTAAGCGACCATTAACTGTAAAGACACCTTCCTTAGCGTATTGCTCTGGACGAATCGCATCCCATGCAACTTTAGCTGATGAAACGTGGCCATTTGAATCATATGTACGAACGCTTTCTGGTAATTGTGGTGCTTCTGCGATTGGAGTTGTTACACTGACTTCTTCAACTGAAACAATGCCTTCTACAGATACTTTAGCACGCGCTTCCAAGTTAATTCCTTCAACTTTACCTAACACTTCAAAGCTTTGATAGTGGTCTAGTTTTTCTTTCGGAATAGCTTGCCAAGTGACTTTGTGAGCTTTAGGGAAACCTTTGTCATACTCAACCGTTACTGTTGACGGAAGAGTAGGTTCTTGGTGTAAATCTGTCACTACATTTACAGGACGGATGGATTGCGCAATCTTCTTCTCAGTATTGGCTTGTATAGTGAGATTGATTTGACCTGTAGCACCCTCATATTCAGCTTTCAGAGTGACTGCTCCTGGTTTATGCAACTCAAGCATTCCTTTTCGGACTGCAACTTCCCCTTCGCCGCTTGTAGAGAAGGTTACCTTATCAGCTGGTAATACAGCTTGCGTTCCATCTTGATAGTGAGCTCGAACCGACAATTTGACTGTTTGGTCTTCTTTAAGACCGTTAGCTTTTTCCACTTGCAAGTTCAAATGGTCAATTTTTGGTGCTTCTTCTAGGAATTGAATTGCATAGGTTTGAAGTGGGCCACCATCTTTAGGCTGAACAAAGATGCTTGCACGCATGCCGTTTGCTGCGCTTGCTTGAAGAACTGTAACATCAGCATTTTCAGCACTTGCTGTGACTTCTGGCAATTGGGCACCATAAGCTAGAGTACGATATTGCATTGGTTGTTGACTAGTAAGGCCTGTTACTGCTTCACCTCCAACAGTTACAGTTGGCACTGCAGGTGCTGCAGCATTTCCTTCTTCTACCACAAGGGTTGCATGAATAGTTTCTCCAGCTAACTGACCAGTCATTTGAATACGTGATCCAGCTACTGACAGTTTGGCTTTATCTGCTTCCGCAATCTTCCAGCTATCAACTTCGTACTCTTGTACACTTCCATCGGTTACAAGTATTGACACATATTTATCTACAGTGTTCAAGTCTGCTCCTGGAGCAATACGTTTAACTGTTGGTAATTCTTTCGCAATTGCTAGAACTTCAACTCGAGCCTCTACCTCACGTCCATTTGCTGTACCTTTAGCAGTCACAACTCCTGCTTGACTAACATCGACTTGAGACCAAGTTACTGGAAGTTTTTCACGACTACCATCGCTGTATACAAAACCTACTGTTTTCGGCATTTTTGGTTCTTTACCGATTAATGTACGAACTCTTGCTACTTCTGTACCCAAAACAGTCTTCTCTTGTCCTTCTTTTTTACCAGTAAAGACAGTTACTTGACTAGATTTCAAGAGATCTGAATGGGCTGTCAGTGTGAATTTACCTGCTTGTTCAGTTGATTTGACAATGGCAACACCTTTACCATTAAATGCTTTACGAATCCAAGAACCATCTGCTTGCGCCTTATAGCGTTCACGGCTGGCTTGTTCCCCGTTATCGACACCGACAAGTTGGCCTTGTCCGTGCAATTGGAAGCGAACCAGATTATTGGCAGTTGGTACTACATTCCCTTGGCTGTCAACAATTTCATAGTAGATATATGTCAAGTCTTTTCCATCTGCTGCGATTGCATGATCTTCCTTGATAAGACGAACAGCCGCTGGCTTACCAGCAGTCGTAATCTTGTCACGTGCAATTTCTTTACCAGCTTCATCACGAGCAATTGCTTCCAAGGTACCTGGTTGATAAGCAACTTTCCATTCAAGATAAAGTTCATTAGCATTAACACCTTCTTGGTAAGTGCGTCCATCGCTAGTTTGTTTTTTGTTGAAAGTCTTCAGACCAAGAGATTTTCCATTCAAGAACAATTCTACACTTGCAGCATTAGAATAAGCACGTACAGGGATTTTATTTTCCGCGTCTGCTACATTGTCTATCAACTCTTTGTTTTCCCAGTTCCAGTGAGGAAGAAGGTGAACCATTGGTTTTTTCTTTGCAGAAACCCATTGACTTTGGTAAAGATAAAAGTCGTTTTTTGGAATACCTGCAGTATCTACGATACCAAAATAAGAGCTTTTAACCGGCGTGTTGTTTTGGTTGTGCCATGGAGTTGGTTCACCGATATAGTCCGTACCTGTCCAAATGAATTGACCAGCATAGCCAGCATTGTCACGGTCAAATGTCCATGAAGCAGTTGCCGTTTTACCCCAACCAACACGGTCATTTCCATAATCTGACTGTTCATAGTTACGCCATGACTGATTACTTTGTACCCACTCACGCTCTGGGTGGAAGTAACTTCCTCTTGTACGCGTTGCTGAAGATGTTTCTGACCCATAAATCAACCAGTTCGGATGCTTAGCTCTAAGGGCTTTGTAATTATCTTCAGAGTAGTTAAATCCAACAGCATCGAGTTCATCAGCAATTTTTTCATGCCCACCACTACCATTACCGAAACGGAACTTATCTGCTCCCATGGTAACGTAACGAGTCTTATCAACATCCTTGATAACTTTGACTAGACGTTTAACAGTCGCTAGAGAATGGGGATCCCCATTTGCTTCACCGATTTCATTTCCGATTGACCACATAAAAACAGCAGGATTATTTTTGTCTCTCTCTACCATAGTACGTAAATCGTAGTCGGACCATTTTTCACCTTTTTTAGCCTCGGGATGGGTAGCATCCTTTTCAAAGAAACGACCATAGTCATAAGGTTTCTTTCCGCCATACCAAGTATCAAAGGCCTCTTCTTGAACAAGTAAGCCAAGTTCAGCTGCAATCTGTAAAGTCTGAGGACTTGCTGGGTTGTGAGTCGTACGAATCGAATTCACCCCCATTTCCTTCATCTGTTTCAGTCTACGGTACTCAGCCTTGTAGTTTTCTTCTGCTCCAAGCGCTCCGTGGTCATGGTGCAAGGAAACTCCATGGAATTTAATGCGTTCACCATTCAAAGAGAAGCCCTCATTTGGAGTCCAGTTATAGTAACGGTAACCAAACAGATCCTTCTTAGCATCAACTAATTGACCGTCCCGGTAAACACGTGTAACTAATTCATACAAGGCCGGTTTGTCATTTAAAACGGTCCAGAGTTTTGGTCTTTCAACTTCTAAGATCGCATCAAGACTAGTTACTTCATGTGCTTTCAAGGTACGGCTCTCTGTACGTACTAGACCTGTCACAGCCTGACCACCACGTTCAACGATTTGATATTCTGCTACAAGTTGATGGTCTTTGTCGTCTGTATTGACAATTTTGCTGGTCACATGAGTTTCAACCTTGCCATGTTGTTGTTCTTCAAGTTTTGGTGTTAAAATAGTTGTCCCATTTTTCTCAACATGAACCTTATCTGTCACTTGTAAAGTCACATCACGGTAGATACCACTTCCTGAATACCAACGGCTGCTTGGCTGCTTGTTGACCGCATGAACAGCAATTACATTCTCACGTCCATCTTTGTTCAAATATTTAGTGATATCATATGAAAATTGGTTATAACCATTTGGATAATGACCCACTAACTGACCATTGACATAAACTTGAGAATCCATGTAGACGCCATCAAAAGTAAGGCGAACATTTTTCTTGAGGTCTTTTTCATCTAGTTTGAAAGTCTTGCGATACCAAGCTTCTCCACCGTTAAGCTGTCCACCTTCATTTTGTGCAGGAGATTCATGATCAAAATCGTTAAAGATACTCCAGTCATGCGGTAAATCTAATTTTTTCCACGTAGATACATCTGCATCCGGTTTAATGGCTTCCTTAGAATTTGCATTGAGTTTAAAGTGCCAATTTTGGTTAAAATTCACTTTTCTGTCTTCAATCATTTGGTTGACTTCTTCATTGGTCACAGCTTTAACATCTTCCTTGAGCGGTTTTTCTTGACTTGAAGCTTGTGATTCTATCTTTGGAGCTTTTTCTTCAGATTTTGAAGATGCTTTTTCCTCTTTTGGAGTCACTGCTTCATCTTCTTTCTTCTCAGATGAAATAGATTCAGTGGCACTAGGTTGTTTTTGTGCTGTACTTTCGATAACATTTTTAGTTTCCAAAGCTTGATCAACCTTTTCTTCTACTATAGGATTTTCCTCTTTAGGTTTCTCAGCAGTACGAGTAATAGGTGTTTCATCCGCATTAACTACAGATTCTCCAGCTATATTTCCTGCGAATAGAACTGCACAAGTTCCAATCATTACTGAGCAAGCTCCTACAGCAAATTTACGAATGCTATAGACTCTTTTACGATTCCAATGGCTTTTTTCCATAAAATCCTCCTTTTAGTAATCGCTTTCATTTTTATGTGAGCGATTACTTTTAATAGTCTTTTACCCTTATTTTATTAAATAATATAGGAATTTTCAATACTCTAGCATATAAAATAATATTTTTGATTGTTTTTTCTAAAATTTGTAGAAGAATTAAAAATCTGAATGTAGTTTTAAAAGAAAAACATTCATTAACATTTAAATTAAAAAAAGTAAAAAAGTCCCTTTAAAAGGAACTTCATCTATTTATAATTAAAGATTCCCCCTGCCAACTTATCAGCTAGCTTGGGAAAGAAGGTGTAAAACTTATGGGCTAGGTTCAACAAAACTGGGAGATTGAGTTCTCGTTTATTTTTTCCTATAATCTTGACAATCTTTTTAGCCACTGCATCTGGTTCCAGCAGGAAGCGTTCAACCGACTTGAGATAGCTTCCATCTGGGTCGGCTTGGTCGAAAAATCCTGTACGGATTGGTCCTGGATTGACAGTCGTTACGTAAATACCATAAGGCATCAGTTCGAGGCGTAAGGCATTTGAAAAACCAATAGACGCAAACTTGGTAGCTGAGTACAGACTGGACTTGCCAGTAGCGATCAAACCTGCCATGCTAACAATATTGATGATATGGCCTTTTCGGCTTTCCTTCATACGAGATGCAAGGCGACGAGACAGATTCATCAGGGCAAAAGTATTGACCTCGAACATCTGGTGAATATCTTGGTCAGAAATCTGGTCAAATTCCTCCAAAATCCCATAACCAGCGTTATTAATCAAGACATCAATCTTTCCATAGCGGAGATAGAGGTCTGCTACCAGAGTTTCTAGGGCTGAGTCATCGGTAATGTCAATTTCAATTAATTCTGCATGGGGATGATTTCCGTAGAGTTGAGCTAATTTTTCCTTATTTCTACCAAGCAAGATGAGCTGGTCATCTGGCAGGAGTTTAACCATTTCTTGGGCTAGACCCCCGCTAGCTCCGGTAATAAGAATCGTACGCATACTTATCCTTTCTCAATCTTTTAGATTTCCACTTCTTCCAAGTCTTTGACCACATGCACATTTTCAAAAATTGTAGCCGCATCTTTCTTGAGTTTGCTGATATCTTTTGAGAGGAAACGAGCACTGATATGGTTGAGCAAGAGGCGTTTGGCTCCTGCTTCTACCGCTACTTGTGCAGCTTGCATGTTAGTAGAGTGGCCATGGTTACGAGCAATTTTTTCATCACCCTTGCCATAAGTCGATTCATGGACTAGGACATCGGCATTGACAGCCAGACGCACACTAGCATTGGTTTTTCTCGTATCGCCTAGAATGGTAATAATCTTACCAGGACGTGGCGCTGAGATATAGTCTGCTGCTTTGATTTCAGTACCGTCTTCGAGAACAACGTCCTGACCGTTCTTGATTTTTCCAAAAAGTGGGCCAAATGGGACACCAGCAGCCTTGAGTTTTTCAGCATCTAGCGTTCCTTCTAGGTCCTTTTGCATGACACGATAGCCAACGCAGAAAATAGTGTGGTCCAACTCTTCTGCATACACAGTGAATTTATCAGTCTCAAGGATTTTCCCAAGGGAATCTTGGTCAAACTCATGAAAATGAATGCGGTAGGGCAGACGAGAACCTGACACACGAAGACTGGTTAAGACAAATGATTTGATCTCTTGCGGTCCATAGATTTCCAAATCTGTCTGCTCTTCATTGGCTTGAAAGGCACGACTCGAAAGGAAACCTGGCAGGCCAAAAATGTGGTCTCCATGCAGGTGAGTGATAAAGATTTTGCTGACCTTGCGTGGTCGAATCGTTGTTTCCAGAATGCGATTTTGCGTTCCTTCTCCACAATCAAAGAGCCAAACTTCGTTAATCTCATCCAAGAGTTTCAGGGCGAGACTTGAAACATTGCGGGCTTTAGAGGGCTGACCAGCCCCTGTTCCTAAAAATTGAATATCCATTCGATACTTTCTAATTAATCAATATATAACATGGCTGTGCGGTTTTCCGATCGGAAATAGCGCTTGCCAGAAAAAGCAGTAGCTTCTTGCAGTAAATCCTCTTGGCTGTAGCCTTTAAGACGCTTACGACCATCAGCCAAGCTTTCTAAATCAGTCAAAGCCGTGAGACTCTCCGCGCTGACAACTTCCTCATCCCCGACAGGCTTCATGTAAATCTTTCCAGACTCCTCAAAGACTAGCTGATGGGGGAAAATTTGCGCAATCTCAAAAAGCAAGTCTTCTGAAATAATCTCTTTATTTTCAGAGAAAATTCGACCCAGACCCTCACTCTCATAGCAAAAACCAAAGGATTTACCAGACAGATTGAGCCGAATAAAAGGCTTGTTTTCGAGAGTGAAACTTGGCTCAGCATTGTAGAAATTCAGTTCCTGACTGACTTCTGCAAAATAATCCGTCGCAGCCTCAGGACTTTTTTTCTGGTAGAGTTCTGCAAAATAGGCATTGACCACACTTGGCGGAGGAGTAATCAGTGCCAACTGCTCCTGTTCTGTTTTACCAGCTAGAAGTTGATCCAGATAGACCTTATCCAGACTTGTATAACCTCCATACTTTAGAGCCAAAGTTTTAATATCAGTCATAAAATTCTTCTAACCTCCATTTATTTTTTTCAGAAATGTAGCCTGTAATGACTTCCCCATCATCTTGATAGTCCCGCTCTTCCAGAATCGCAACACTTTCTAGATCATGAATCTTGTAGGATTTTGAAAAAGGTACGCGCAGAGTAAATCTCTCAAAAATCTCCTTGATTTTCTCTAAAAACAGAGCCTGCAAGTTCTCACGACTATCCTCAGACTTGGCAGAAATGAGGGCATATGGCGTTTGGGTCGGCGTAAAGTCCTCCACCAAATCCGCTTTATTATAAAGGGTCAGGCGAGGAATATCTTCCATGTCCAAGTCTTTCATGATGGACAAGACTGTTTTTTCATGCTCCTCGTGGTAAGGATTGCTGGCATCGATAACATGAACCAGAAGATCCACATGCTTGCTTTCTTCCAAGGTTGACTTGAAACTGGACACCAACTCTGTCGGCAAATCTTGGATAAAGCCAACCGTATCAGTTAAAGTCACTTGGAGATTGCCACCCAGATGGATACTCTTGGTTGTCGCATCCAGAGTCGCAAAGAGCTCGTCCGCTTCATACTGGGTCTTACTGGTCAAGGTGTTCATGATAGTTGATTTCCCAGCATTGGTGTAACCAATCAAACCAATCTTGAAGGTGCTTGACTCCAAACGTTTTTCTCTGACAGTCGCCCGATTTTTCTCAACCACCTTGAGCTGGCGCTCGATATCCGTGATTTGGTTGCGAACGCTACGACGGTTCAGCTCCAGCTGGCTTTCACCAGGTCCACGGGAACCAATTCCCCCTGCCTGACGACTGAGCATAATCCCCTGACCAACCAAGCGGGGCAAGAGGTACTTGAGCTGGGCAAGATGAACTTGAAGTTTCCCTTCATGACTTCGAGCCCGCATGGCAAAGATATCCAAAATCAACTGCATACGGTCAATGACCTTGACACCGAGAACTTCTTCTAGATTGACATTTTGCCTTGGGGTCAGACGGTTGTTGACGATGACAGTGGTGATTTCTTCTGCATCCACCATGAGCGCAATCTCTTCCAACTTACCAGAGCCGACGAAGGTCTTGGAATCATATTTTTCACGTTTTTGTCTGTAGCTATCTACAACGACTGCCCCAGCTGTCTTAGCTAGACTGGTCAATTCTTCCATGGAGAGGTCAAAATTATCCATGCCCTGGAGTTCAACTCCAATCAGCAGGACTCGTTCCTCTTTTTTCTCCGTTTCAATCATCTAAAAACTCCTCTATCTGGCTTAAAATGCGGTCCTCCACGCCAGGCTCTCCTATCTGATAAAAGGTGACCTGCATGCGATTACGGAACCAGGTCAGCTGACGCTTGGCAAAACGGCGAGTCGCCTGCTTGAGACTCTCACTGGCTTCTTCCAAGGATTGCTCTCCACGGAAATACAGAAAGAGTTCCTTGTATCCAATACCTTTAGCAGCCTGCACATCAGGGTAATGGTCAAAGAGCCACTTGGCCTCATCCAAAAGCCCAGCCTCAAACATCAAATCCACTCGATGATTGATTCGTTCATAAAGCTGACTACGCTCATCATCCAAGCAGATAATCAGCGGTTCATACAAGATCTCTTGATTTTCCAAATCCTGACCAAAATGGGCTATTTCCAAGGCACGCATAGCACGACGACGATTAAACTGGGGAATCTCAAGGCCTGCTTGCTCCACCAGATAGGCTAATTCCTCATCTGTATAAGGCTCCAAACTAGCCCGATAAGCCAAAATCTCCTCGTGGGGAGTCTCCCCACCTAGATGGTAGCCTTCTAATAAGCTCTGGATATAAAGCCCAGTCCCACCAGCTATAATGGCTAGCTTGCCACGGCTGTGAATATCCTCAATAGCCATCTTAGCTTCTGAAACAAAATCAAAAGCCGAGTAAGACTCGGTTACCTCTCTAACATCGATTAAATGATGGGGAACAGCTACCTGCTCTTCTGGACTAGCCTTAGCCGTCCCAATATCAAGTCCTCGATAGACTTGTTGGCTATCTCCACTAACCACTTCGCCATTAAAACGTTCGGCCATTTCAATGGCTAGAGCCGTCTTTCCAACTGCAGTCGGTCCAACAATCACAATTATTTTTGTTTTCATCTTTTTTCCTTGAAAAATTCCCATTTTTTCGTTACTATTATTATAACACAAAAAGGTCAGTCAGAAAAATGTGACCTCTTGAGGAGGCTGGCTGATTGAGAATATGAAGGAGGAAGACTCATGGCTAAAGGATTTGCTAAAGGTCTTGTAACAGGTGTCGCAGGAACTGTCGCTGCCGTCGCAGGTGCAGTATACGCATTTAAAAAGAAAGTGATCGAACCAGAAGAGCAAAAAGCAGCTTTCATCGAAGAAAACCGTAAAAAAGCAGCTCGTCGCCGCGTATCACGTTAAAAAACAAAAGAAGTTGGGATTCATTGTCTCAACTTCTTTTTTCTATTCTTTTAAATAGCTAGGTCAAACTTCAACTGCGGCTTAACAGGGTCATAATCCACCAACTCAAAGTCTTCTGCTTTGATATCAAAGAAATTAGTCCCATCTGGCACATTCAAAACCAAACGTGGTTGGCAGTTTGACGGCTCACGTCGAAGCAATTCCTGAGCTTGTTCAAATTGATTGTCATAGATATGGAGATTATTGATAAAGTAGAAGAACTTACCAACCTTCCAGCCAAAATGTTTGGCAATCATCATTTGAAGAGCTACGTACTGCATAGCATTGATGTGGTGGGCCACCAACATGTCATTCGAACGCTGGGTCAAGGTCGCATCCAGATAGATTTCCCCATCTACACGGCGGACATCAAACATGGTCTGAAAGGCGCATGGGAGGAGGCCGTCCGTCTCCTCAAAAGCTTGATAATCCCAGAGAGAGATAATATTGCGGCGGTTCCAAGGGTTGGCTTCCAACTGCTTGAGAAGCTTATTGATGATGTCGTGTTTCTTAACGACCGCCCCGTAACGCTCACCAATAGTTCCCGTATCCCCCACTTCCCAGTCATTCCAGTAGTGAACATTGTACTTGCTATTCAGCACTTCTAAGCTATTAGACTGATCTTGGTAAATCCAGAGCACTTCCTTGATGGCGGATTTGATTGCAATGGGACGCAAGGTTGTAATGGGGAATTCCCCCTTTGCCAAGTCATACTCGGCAAAGGCACCCGTTACGTACTTAGAGTTGGCAACAGTCCCATCCTTGTACTTGGGACGGGCCTGCTCAGAAAAGACACCGTCTTTGAGGATTCGTTCAATATTTGCTTTAAAAATCGTATCTGCTTTTGTCATTTTCTCACCTCATTTATTGTCCTAATTAGTATAGCATAAAAAAAGAAAGGAGGAAAATTACTCGCTTCTGGAAAGCAATTTTCTCCTTTTTTATTTTATTGCAATACAAGTGATGCTGCTCCGATAACTCCAGCATCATTTCCTAGAGTTGCAAGAGCCAATTTTGTTGTTGTGCGTACTTGTGGGAAGGTATTTTCGTCGTAAACCTTTTGAACACCTTGTAGAAGGAATTCCCCTGCAGCTGATACACCACCACCGATGACGATTGTTGATGGGTTGAGGATTGAACCGATGTTGGCACAAGCGATTCCCAAGTAACGTGAGAAGTTACGATAAACGATCAAAGCAAGGTCGTCTCCTTCTTTTGCAAGGTCAAAGACAGTCTTAGCAGTTACTTCTTCTCCGTTATCAATCAAGCGTTTCAAGGCTGCATCGCCTTCGTATTCATCGGCATAGCGACGAGTCAAGTTGACAATCCCTGTTGCAGAAGCGACTGTCTCAAGGCAACCTTTCTTCCCGCAAGTACATGCGATTGGTTGGTCAAAGTCAACAGTAATGTGCCCAAGCTCACCTGCTGCACCAGCAACACCGTGAAGCAATTTTCCTTCAGCGACGATACCGCCACCAACACCTGTACCAAGTGTCATAAAGACAACATCTGGTTGGTTATCTCCAGCACCCATCCAACGTTCACCAAGAGCAGCTACGTTGGCATCATTATCGATGAAGAATGGAATGCCCAAGGCTTTTTCAATCTTTTCTTTGATTGGTTGAAGTGTTTTCCAGTTGAGGTTGTAGGCACCGATAACAGTCCCTTTTTCACGGTCAACCACACCTGGTGATCCCATTCCGATACCTTGGAAGTCTGCTGCTGCCAATCCAAGCAAGTCCAAACGATGTTGAATAGACTCAATCATATCATCTACGATATGACTTCCCTCATCCAAAATGTTGGTCTTGATAGACCATTTTTCTTGGATTTCTCCTGCTGTTGTCAAGATTGCAAACTTGATAGATGTACCACCAAGGTCAATCCCAATAATCTTTTGACTCATCGTCTTCTCCTTTTTAATTGAAAATGCTTACAGATATAGTATAACAAAATCGTTAGATTTGTGCAAAGCTTTGCATGAAAAAGTTACATCTAATAATTAATAACTATTTATCCCCTAGTTTTTGAATTGCATAGTTTGCTTCTTCTTTTG
>NZ_KV794149.1:0-276 GCF_001808665.1 Streptococcus sp. HMSC070B10
AGGTAGGGTTTAATGGTGCAGTTGGTTCCTACGGCTCATCCATCACTGGATACTATGCTGAAATTGTTGGTAAAAACCAGTCTACGAGTTCAAATGGTGGCAGTCTTGGTATTATGAACTACCACGGCACAATCAAAATCAGAGCAAGAGTATCTGATAGCCGTGGGCGTTGGTCTGATACTAGAGAGGTATCTGTCACAGTGCTTGAGTATTTTGCTCCTGCTCTTAGCTTTAGCATAGCCAGAACAGGCTCAACCTCTAGCACATTGACGGTCA
>NZ_KV794149.1:376-1701 GCF_001808665.1 Streptococcus sp. HMSC070B10
CAGGGAATTATCTAGCTAATCAGTCATGGGTTGTAATCGGTATCCTTGAGGACAAATTCACTCGGACTGAGTTTATGGTCAACGTGGCCACTGAAAGCGTGGTATTCTCTTATGACCGTTCAGGTGTCGGTATCAACAAAATCAGGGAGCAAGGCGCTCTTGATGTCAAGGGCAACATCTACGCAGACAACAAACCCATACAGCAATATCAGCTGACTGATAACAATGGAGGTCTAGGTAGAGGTAGTGCTCAATGGAATGATGTTTGGAATAAGCAAGGCACGGAGTTCGGGTGGAGGTCTGGTAAATACGATGACAATCCAACAGGTAGAAATGGCGACTGGGGTCTGTATCAAAATTTTTGGCTTGATAGTTGGAAAGGCGTCCAATTTTTCACAGGGTTAAGCTCAAATAGGTTTTTCTTTAGGACTTACAACAATAACAGTAGATGGAGTCCATCTCAATGGAAAGAGATTGCTACCAAAGATGACTTGCAGAAAATTGCTACAAGAAAGATTGAGCTAGGTTGGTTCATTAACGGCAACGTAACAAGAAATGGCAATCTTGTCACAATTTCAACCGAAAGAAAAATCGCAGACATTGCCACAATTTCAGACTATCGAGAAGTCAAAGAAACAATACCAGCTGGATTTAGACCAGCTCAAGAGGTTAACTTGGTTTTACAAGGATTGTCTGACTCAACAGTAACAGGTACGGCTATCTTACACCTTGCCTCGGATGGGAAAATCCGTCTGACAAGTAAATCACCAGGAAATAAATACTGGACAGGCACAATAACTTATATTACAAATGACCCTTATCCTCAATAAATGAAAGGAATATATATATGAAACTAGAATATGGCTCAAAATCACAAGAATTTGATGCAAGTGGTGTTGCATCAGCAACCAAGGTGACGCTAGTAAACGCTGACGGTGCAATCGTGCCTATCATGCTACCGGCTGATAAAATCAGCCTATCAAACACAGAGCTATTTGAACTCGCCCTGGAAGCTCTTTATCAAGAGAATTTCCCACAACGTGCCGAAAATGAAAAATTCAATAAAGTAGATGAGCAGCTAAAACAAAATAAAGAAATGGCTGCTAGATTAGAACAAACTGGAACCGAAAACAAGGAAAACTTGGACACGGTATCAGCTATCACTGAGGTTCTCATCGCCCTAGCAATCTCTCAAAATGGGGGCATGCCTACCAACGCCTATGGCAAGGTGGCAGCATTTGTTAAGCCGCTTGTCAAGAGCACTCGCTATGCAAATGGTGACATCGTGGCAATGCCTTATCCGTTTGATACGAATCCAAAATGGC
>NZ_KV794150.1:0-23242 GCF_001808665.1 Streptococcus sp. HMSC070B10
GAAATGTTGGTGGTCTTGCTCATCATCAGCGTACTTCTCTTACTTTTTGTACCTAATTTGACCAAGCAAAAAGAGGCGGTCAATGACAAAGGAAAAGCTGCTGTTGTTAAGGTGGTAGAAAGCCAGGCAGAGCTTTATAGCTTGGATAAAAATGAAGATGCTAGCCTAAGCAAGTTACAAGCAGATGGGCGAATCACGGAAGAACAGGCTAAAGCTTATAAAGAATACCATGATAAAAACGGAGGAGCTAATCGTAAAGTCAATGATTAAGGCCTTTACCATGTTTGAAAGTCTATTGGTTTTAGGTCTTGTGAGTATCCTTGCCTTGGGCTTGTCCGGCTCTGTCCAGTCCACTTTTGCGGCGGTAGAGGAGCAGATTTTCTTTATGGAGTTTGAAGAACTCTATCGGGAAACCCAAAAACGCAGTGTAGCCAGTCAGCAAAAGACTAGTCTAAACTTAGATGGGCAGACGATTAGTAACGGCAGTCAAAAGTTGACAGTTCCTAAAGGAATTCAGGCACCATCAGGCCAAAGTATCACATTTGACCGAGCTGGTGGAAATAGATCTCTGGCTAAGGTTGAATTTCAGACCAGAAAAGGAGCAATCAGCTATCGATTATATTTAGGAAATGGAAAAATTAAACGCATTAAGGAAACAAAAAATTAGGGCAGTGATTTTACTGGAAGCAGTAGTCGCTTTAGCTATCTTTGCCAGCATTGCAACTCTCCTTTTGGGACAAATTCAGAAAAATAGACAAGAAGAAGCAAAAATCCTGCAAAAGGAAGAAGTTGTGCGTGTAGCTAAGATGGCCCTGCAGACAGGTCAAAATCAGGTAAACATCAACGGAGTTGAGATTCAGGTGTTTTCTAGTGAAAAGGGATTGGAGGTTTATCATGGTTCAGAACAGTTGTTGGCAATCAAAGAACCATAAGGTTAAGGCTTTTACCCTGTTAGAATCACTGATTGCCCTCATTGTCATCAGTGGAAGCCTACTTCTCTTTCAAGCCATGAGTCAGCTCCTCATTTCAGAAGTTCGCTACCAGCAGCAAAGTGAGCAAAAAGAGTGGCTCTTGTTTGTGGATCAGCTGGAGGCAGAATTAGACCGTTCGCAGTTCGAAAAAGTGGAAGGCAACCGCATTTATATGAAGCAGGATGGCAAGGAAATTGCGATAGGCAAGTCTAAATCGGACGATTTTCGAAAAACCGATGCCAGTGGACGGGGTTATCAACCTATGGTTTATGGACTCAAATCAGCTCAAATTACAGAGGACAATCAGCTGGTTCGTTTTCGTTTCCAGTTTCAAAAAGGCTTAGAAAGGGAGTTCATCTATCGTGTGGAAAAAGCAAAAAGTTAAGGCAGGAGTCCTTCTCTATGCAGTAACCATAGCAGCTATCTTTAGTCTTTTGTTACAATTTTACTTGAACCGACAAGTCGCCCATTATCAAGACTATGCTTTGAATAAAGAAAAGTTAATCGCTTTTGCTATGGCCAAGCGAACCAAGGATAAGATTGAGCAAGAAAGTGGGGAACAGGTCTTTAATATAGGTCAGGTAAGCTATCAAAACAAGAAAACTGGCTTGGTGACGACGGTTCGTACGCCTAAGAGTCAATATGAGTTCCTATTTCCTTCAGTCAAAATCAAAGAAGAGAAAACAGATAAAAAGGAAAAGGTAGCGACCGATTCAAGCGAAAAAGTGGAGAAGAAAAAATCAGAAAAGAAGCCTGAAAAGAAAGAGAATTCCTAGCTAATCAAGCTATTTTGTGCTAAACTAAAAATATGAAACATGATTTTAACCACAAAGCAGAAACTTTTGATTCACCTAAAAATATCTTCCTTGCAAACTTGGTTTGTCAAGCAGTCGAGAAACAGATTGATCTTCTATCAGACAAAGAAATTTTGGATTTCGGTGGAGGGACGGGTCTGTTAACCTTGCCCCTAGCCAAGCAGGCCAAGTCTGTAACATTGGTGGATATTTCGGAGAAAATGCTTGAGCAAGCTCGTTTGAAAGCGGAGCAGCAAGACATCAAGAATATCCAGTTTTTGGAGCAAGATTTACTGGAAAAACCCTTGGAGAAAGAGTTTGATCTCATTGTTGTTTGTCGTGTTCTTCATCATATGCCTGATTTGGATGAGGCTCTCTCACTGTTTCATCAACATCTGAGAGAAAACGGACAACTCCTACTTGCTGATTTTACCAAGACAGAAGCTAACCATCATGGATTTGAATTGGTTGAACTGGAAAACAAGCTAACCCAGTTTGGTTTTTCATCTGTGCATAGTCAGATCCTCTATAGCGCTGAAGACCTGTTTCAAAGAAATTACTCAGAACTCTTTTTTACAGTAGCCCAAAAATCACTCGCCTAGTCAGGGAGTGATTTTTCTATAAGGATGGAAAAAAGAAGGGAAATTTGATAAGATAGGAATATGGATTTTGAAAAAATTGAACAAGCTTATACCTATTTACTAGAGAATGTCCAAGTCATCCAAAGTGATTTGGCGACCAATTTTTATGACGCCTTGGTGGAGCAAAACAGCATCTATCTGGATGGTGAGACGGAGCTAAAACAGGTCAAAGAGAACAATCAGGCCCTTAAACGCTTAGCGCTTCGCAAAGAAGAATGGCTCAAGACCTATCAGTTTCTCTTGATGAAGGCTGGGCAGACAGAGCCCCTACAGGCTAATCACCAGTTTACACCGGATGCTATTGCCTTACTTTTGGTGTTTATTGTGGAAGAGTTGTTTACAGAGAAGGAAATCACTATCCTCGAAATGGGTTCTGGGATGGGAATTCTAGGCGCTACTTTCTTGACCTCGCTTGATAAAAAGGTGGATTACTTGGGAATGGAAGTGGATGATTTGCTGATTGATTTGGCAGCAAGCATGGCAGATGTAATTGGTTTGCAGGCTGGCTTTGTCCAAGGAGATGCTGTTCGTCCACAAATGCTCAAAGAAAGCGACGTGGTCATCAGCGACTTACCTGTCGGCTATTATCCTGATGATGCCGTTGCGTCGCGCCATCAAGTTGCTTCTAGTCAAGAAAATACCTACGCCCATCACTTGCTCATGGAACAAGGGCTTAAGTACCTCAAATCAGATGGCTACGCTATTTTTCTAGCTCCGAGTGATTTGTTGACCAGTCCTCAAAGTGACTTGTTGAAAGGTTGGTTGAAAGAGGAGGCAAGTCTGACTGCCATGATTAGTTTGCCTGAAAATCTCTTTGCCAATGCCAAACAATCTAAGACCATTTTTATCCTACAGAAGAAAAGTGAAACAGCAGTAGATCCTTTTGTTTATCCGCTTGCTAGCTTACAAGATGCAAGTGTTTTAATGAAATTTAAAGAAAATTTTCAAAAATGGACTCAAGGTACTGAAATATAAAATAGATTTTGTTATAATAGATGAAAACGCTTAAAAAGGGGTATCATGTTATGACAAAAACAATTGCAATCAATGCGGGAAGTTCAAGTTTGAAATGGCAATTATACTTAATGCCAGAAGAAAAAGTATTGGCGAAAGGGTTGATTGAACGTATCGGTTTGAAAGATTCAATTTCAACTGTAAAATTTGACGGCCGTTCCGAACAACAAATTTTGGATATCGAAAATCATACACAAGCTGTTAAAATTTTATTGGATGACTTGATTCGTTTCGATATTATCAAGGCTTATGACGAGATTACAGGTGTTGGACATCGTGTTGTTGCCGGTGGAGAATATTTCAAAGAATCAACAGTCGTTGAGGGAGATGTTTTAGAAAAAGTTGAAGAGTTGAGTTTGTTGGCTCCTCTCCACAATCCAGCCAATGCAGCAGGTGTTCGTGCCTTCAAGGAATTGCTGCCAGACATTACCAGTGTAGTTGTTTTTGATACTTCATTCCACACAACTATGCCAGAGAAAGCTTATCGCTACCCTCTACCAACAAAATATTACACAGAAAACAAGGTGCGTAAATATGGTGCCCACGGTACAAGTCACCAGTTTGTAGCAGGAGAAGCAGCAAAACTCTTGGGCCGTCCATTAGAGGACTTGAAATTGATTACTTGCCACATCGGTAATGGTGCTTCTATTACAGCTGTTAAGGGTGGTCAATCTGTCGATACTTCAATGGGATTCACTCCACTTGGTGGTGTGATGATGGGAACTCGTACAGGGGATATTGACCCAGCTATCATTCCTTACTTAATGCAATATACAGAGGACTTTAATACTCCTGAAGACATTAGTCACGTCCTTAATCGTGAATCAGGACTAATGGGGGTTTCAGGTAAATCTAGTGATATGCGTGATGTGATTGCTGCTATGGAAGAAGGGGACCATGATGCCACTTTGGCTTATGAAATGTATGTTGATCGCATCCAAAAACATATCGGTCAATACCTTGCAGTCCTAAATGGAGCAGATGCTATTATCTTTACTGCAGGTATCGGTGAAAATGCAGCAAACGTACGTGAAGATGTTATCTCAGGTATCTCTTGGTTTGGCTGTGATGTTGATCCAGAAAAGAACGTCTTTGGCGTGACAGGAGACATCTCAACAGAGGCAGCGAAGATCCGTGTTTTGGTTATTCCAACTGATGAAGAATTGGTCATTGCCCGTGACGTTGAACGCTTGAAAAAATAAGTAAAACTAGTAAAAATATTCCGTACAAGGAGTTGGGAAAGAGATTTTTCCAGCTTCTTTTTATGGTGAAATTGTCCAAAACCTTGCTATGATTGGTTTTTTTGAAAAATATGGTATAATAGTAGTAATTTAATAGATGGAGTTGAGTTTTGAAGAAAAACTTTCGTGTAAAAAGAGAGAAAGATTTTAAGGCGATTTTCAAGGAGGGGACAAGTTTTGCTAACCGCAAATTTGTTGTCTACCAATTGGAAAACCAGAAAAAACATTTTCGAGTAGGTCTATCAGTTAGCAAAAAACTTGGGAATGCCGTCACTAGAAATCAAATTAAGCGACGAATTAGACATATTATCCAGAATGCAAAAGGGAGTCTGGTAGAAGATGTCGATTTTGTTGTCATTGCTCGAAAAGGAGTCGAAACCTTGGGATACGCAGAGATGGAGAAAAACCTACTCCACGTATTAAAATTATCAAAGATTTACCAGGAAGGAAATGGGAGTGAAAAAGAAACTACAGTTGACTAGTTTGCTAGGACTGTCCCTATTGATCATGACAGCCTGTGCAACTAATGGGACAACTAACGATATTACAGCCGAATCGGCTGATTTTTGGAGTAAATTTGTTTACTTCTTTGCGGAAATCATTCGCTTTTTATCGTTTGATATCAGTATCGGAGTAGGGATTATTCTCTTTACGATCTTGATTCGTACAGTCCTCTTGCCAGTTTTCCAAGTGCAAATGGTGGCATCCAGAAAAATGCAGGAAGCTCAACCTCGCATTAAGGCGCTTCGAGAACAATATCCAGGTCGAGATATGGAAAGCAGAACCAAGCTAGAGCAAGAAATGCGTAAAGTCTTTAAAGAAATGGGTGTCAGACAGTCAGATTCTCTTTGGCCGATTTTGATTCAGATGCCGGTTATCTTGGCTTTGTTCCAAGCTCTATCAAGAGTTGACTTTTTAAAGACAGGTCATTTCTTATGGATTAACCTTGGTGGTGTGGATACAACCCTTGTTCTTCCGATTTTAGCAGCTGTATTTACCTTTTTAAGTACTTGGCTGTCTAATAAAGCCTTGTCTGAGCGTAATGGCGCTACGACTGCGATGATGTATGGTATTCCAGTCTTAATCTTTATCTTTGGGGTTTATGCTCCGAGCGGAGTCGCTCTCTACTGGGCAGTGTCCAATGCTTATCAAGTCTTGCAAACCTATTTCTTGAACAATCCATTCAAGATTATTGCAGAGCGCGAGGCGGTAGCTCAGGCACAGAAAGATTTGGAAAATAGAAAAAGAAAAGCCAAGAAAAAGGCTCAGTAAACGAAATAATAAGGAGGAATCTGGTAATGGGAGTATTTACAGGTTCAACTGTTGAAGAAGCAATCCAGAAAGGATTGAAAGAATTAGATATTCCAAGAATGAAGGCTCATATCAAAGTCATTTCTCGCGAGAAAAAAGGATTTCTTGGTTTATTTGGTAAAAAACCAGCTCAAGTTGACATTGAAGCTATTAGTGAAACAACTGTCATTAAAGCAAATCAACAAGCTATTAAGGGTGTTCCTAAAGAAATCAATGAACAAAATGAACCGGTCAAAACGGTCAGTGAAGCAACCGTTGATTTGGGTCATGTTGTAGAAGCGATTAAAAAGATTGAAGAAGAAGGCCAAGGGGTTTCTGATGAAGTCAAGGCTGAAATCTTGAAAAATGAAAAACATGCTAGCACCATCTTAGAAGAAACTGGGCACATTGAGATTTTAAATGAATTACAGCTTGAAGAAGCTGGTTTCGGAGAAGAAGTAGAAACTCCTATTGTCGAGACTCAAGCTGAACGAACTGAAAGTCAAGAATTAGAAGATTTGGGCTTAAAGGTTGAACCGAGTTTTGACATTGAACAAGTAGCTACGGAAGTAACGACTTATGTCCAGACAATCATTGATGATATGGACGTTGAGGCGACGATTTCAAATGATTATAACCGTCGTAGCATCAATTTACAAATTGATACAAATGAGCCAGGGCGTATTATCGGTTATCATGGTAAAGTATTGAAAGCCTTGCAGTTATTGGCTCAAAATTATCTTTATAACCGCTATTCAAGAACCTTCTACATTACTATTAATGTCAATGATTATGTTGAACACCGTGCAGAAGTCTTGCAGACCTATGCGCAAAAATTGGCGGCTCGTGTTTTAGAAGAAGGACGTAGTCATCAAACAGATCCTATGTCAAATAGTGAACGCAAGATTATTCATCGTATTATTTCACGTATGGATGGCGTGACTAGTTACTCTGAGGGTGATGAGCCAAATCGTTATGTTGTCGTAGATACAGAATAAGTAAAATCAGGGTTATCCTGATTTTTTGCTAGCTGGAGGAGATTAAACTAATGTTGAATAAGATAAGAGATTATTTAGACTTTGCTGGTTTGCAGTACCGTAATCCTGATAAGGCGGGAGCAGAGCGAGAGAAGATGCTGGCATTCCGCCACAAAGGTCAAGAGGCCAGAAAGGCTTTTACAGAGCTAGCCAAAGCCTTTCAAGCAAGCCATCCAAAATGGCAACTCCAACAGACTAGCCAGTGGATGAATCAAGCGCAGCGTTTGCGACCACATTTCTGGGTCTATCTACAGAGAGACGGACAAGTGACAGAACCTATGATGGCTCTTCGTTTGTATGGAAACCCTTCTGATTTTGGAGTTTCACTAGAAGTTAGTTTTATCGAACGTAAGAAGGATGATCGAACTTTAGGCAAGCAGGCCAAAGTTTTAGAAATTCCAACCGTTGAAGGGATTTATTATCTAGTCTACTCTGATGGCCAAAGTCAACGGTGGGAGGCGAACGAAGAAAATCGTCAGATCTTAGTCGAGAAGGTAGGCAGTCAAGAAATCCGAAAAGTGTTAGTTAAAGCAGATGTTTCTTTTATTGAAAATCAATCATTAGAAGTGATTTTAGAAAAATTAGAAGATGCTTATGAACGCTTACTTCCCTACTATCAGGCGACTAGAGGATAGCAAATAGAATACTTATTTACATCGAATTGTTTAATTGCTATTCTATGTATTTTTTCATATAATAGTAAAATAGAATGTGTGATTCACTAATCACCTCAAATAGAAAGGAAATTCTATGTCGAATCTATCTGTTAATGCAATCCGTTTCCTAGGTATTGACGCTATCAACAAAGCCAACTCAGGTCACCCAGGTGTGGTTATGGGAGCGGCTCCGATGGCTTACAGCCTCTTTACAAAACAACTTCGTATCAATCCAGCTCAACCAAACTGGATTAACCGCGACCGTTTTATTCTTTCAGCTGGTCATGGTTCAATGCTTCTTTATGCCCTTCTTCACCTTTCTGGCTTTGAAGATGTTAGTATGGATGAGATCAAGAGCTTCCGTCAATGGGGTTCAAAAACACCAGGTCACCCAGAATTTGGTCATACAGCAGGAATTGATGCTACAACAGGTCCTTTAGGTCAAGGGATTTCAACTGCCACTGGTTTTGCCCAGGCAGAACGTTTCTTGGCAGCCAAATATAACCGCGAAGGCTACAATATCTTTGACCACTATACTTACGTTATCTGTGGAGACGGAGACTTGATGGAAGGTGTCTCAAGTGAGGCGGCTTCATACGCAGGTTTGCAAAAACTAGACAAGTTGGTTGTTCTTTATGATTCAAATGACATCAACTTGGATGGTGAGACAAAGGATTCCTTTACAGAAAGTGTTCGTGACCGTTACAATGCTTACGGTTGGCATACAGCCTTGGTTGAAGATGGAACAGACTTGGAAGCAATCCATGCTGCTATTGAAGCGGCTAAAGCTTCAGGCAAACCCTCTTTGATTGAAGTGAAGACTGTTATTGGATACGGTTCTCCAAATAAACAAGGAACTAATGCGGTACACGGTGCTCCTCTTGGAGCAGATGAAACTGTAGCAACTCGTCAAGCGCTTGGTTGGGACTACGAACCATTTGAAATCCCAGAACGAGTATATGCTGATTTCAAAGAACATGTTGCAGACCGTGGCGCATCAGCTTATGAAGCTTGGACAAAATTAGTTGCTGATTATAAAGAAGCTCATCCAGAACTTGCAGCAGAAGTAGAAGCCATCATCGACGGACGTGATCCAGTTGAAGTGACTCCAGCAGACTTCCCAGCCTTAGAAAATGGTTTCTCTCAAGCAACTCGTAATTCAAGCCAAGATGCCTTGAATGTTGTGGCGGCTAAGTTACCAACCTTCCTAGGTGGATCAGCGGACCTTGCTCACTCAAACATGACTTATATCAAGACTGACGGACTTCAAGACGATTCCAACCGCTTGAACCGCAACATTCAGTTTGGTGTTCGTGAATTTGCCATGGGAACAATCTTGAACGGGATGGCTCTTCATGGTGGACTTCGTGTATACGGTGGAACTTTCTTCGTCTTCTCTGACTATGTGAAGGCAGCTGTTCGCTTGTCAGCCTTACAAGGACTTCCCGTGACTTATGTCTTTACCCACGATTCAATCGCGGTTGGGGAAGACGGTCCAACGCACGAACCAGTTGAGCATTTAGCAGGTCTTCGTGCCATGCCAAATCTGAATGTTTTCCGTCCAGCAGATGCGCGTGAAACTCAAGCAGCTTGGTACCTTGCAGTGACAAGTGAGAAAACGCCAACTGCCCTTGTCTTGACACGTCAGAACTTGACTGTTGAAGAGGGAACAGACTTTGACAAGGTTGCAAAAGGTGCCTATGTTGTCTACGAAAATGCAGCAGACTTTGATACAATCTTGATTGCAACAGGTTCAGAGGTTAATCTTGCTGTCTCAGCTGCCAAAGAATTGGCTAGTCAAGGCGCAAAAGTCCGCGTAGTCAGCATGCCATCTACAGATGTCTTTGATAAACAAGATGCAGCATACAAGGAAGAAATTCTTCCAAATGCAGTTCGCCGTCGTGTTGCAGTCGAAATGGGTGCAACTCAAAACTGGTACAAATATGTTGGTCTCGATGGTGCCGTTCTCGGGATTGATACCTTCGGAGCCTCTGCCCCAGCACCAAAAGTATTGGCAGAATATGGCTTTACTGTCGAAAATCTTGTAAAAGTCGTTCAAAACTTGAAATAATTCTAAAAATCAGGGCGCAAGCTCTGGTTTTTTCTTACTAGAAAAGTAAGGTACAATCTTGTAAAAGTAACTGAAATTTGATATAGTAGTCCTATGTAAAAGACAAAGGAGAATATAATGGAATCACAATATACATTTTTAATCATTCTTGTGGCTATGGTGGGCTTGATGTTCTTTACGCAACGCTCTCAAAAGAAACAAGCACAAAAACGTATGGAAAGCTTGAATAAATTACAAAAAGGCTATGAGGTTATTACAATCGGTGGACTTTACGGAACAGTTGATGAAGTAGATACTGAGAAGAGAACGATTGTTCTTGATGTAGATGGAGTTTACTTGACTTTTGAACTAGCTGCTATCAAGACAGTATTACCGCTGAAAGAAACAGCTTCACTCGAAGGTGCAATTGAAAAATAAGGCGGGATTACTAACTCCCGTTTTTCTATAAAAGAAAGGAAATGGGATGAAAAAACTAGTCTTTGTCTGTCTGGGGAATATTTGTCGCAGTCCTATGGCCGAGTTTGTTATGAAATCAATGACAGAAAACTACGAAATCCAAAGTCGAGCGACTTCCTCTTGGGAACATGGTAATCCGATTCATAAGGGAACTCAAGGGATTTTTCAACAGTATGAGATTCCTTATGAAAAAGGCAAGACATCGCTTCAGATTAGTAAGGAAGATTTTGAAGCCTTTGATTATATTATCGGTATGGATGCTTCGAATGTTTCTGACTTACGTCAGATGTGTCCAGCAGACTGTAAAGATAAGATTTACTCATTCGCACCTGAAAGTGTTCCAGATCCTTGGTATACAGGAGATTTTGAGGAAACCTATCAGCGTGTTCAAGAGGGTTGTCAAGCTTGGTTAGAACGTTTAGAAAAGGGGAGTGAAGATGGAAAATCTTAAGAATTTTTACGACAAGTATCGTGTCTATCTGACTCGTCCACGTTTAGAGCTTTTGGCAGTAGTTACCATTGTTTTTTGTGCTGTACTCGTCTTTTTTCTAAATATTCCAGGAAAAGGTGTTCTAAAGCTTGATAATGGAACGATTGTTTACGATGGCAGTCTTGTCCGTGGTAAAATGAATGGGCAAGGTACCATTACCTTCCAAAATGGAGACCAGTATACTGGTGGTTTCAACAATGGAGCCTTCAACGGAAAAGGTACCTTTCAATCTAAAGAAGGCTGGACCTACGAAGGTGATTTTGTAAATGGTCAGGCTGAAGGAAAAGGAAAACTAACAACAGAACAAGATGTTGTTTATGAAGGGACTTTTAAACAAGGCGTTTTTCAACAAAAATAAAGCCTCCTTATCAAAGGAGGTATTGTTAGCATCTAAAAGTAAGCGCTTACTAGAAAATCTATCTCTTTCCAAGCCCCTCTTCCAAGCAAGTTTGTGAAATAAAAAATATTTGAAATTAATTTCACAAACTCTAAAGAAAAAACTTGACAAGTGAAGAAAATAAGAAAAATTTCACAAACAATAAAAAATTCTTTGTGAAATGTTTATGAAACTGTTTACAAAGTTGAAATAATGCGTTATAATAAACTTGTGAAAAAATTAACAAAGGATATCAATCCTTGAAAGCTATGGAGGAAAATATGGCTGATAAAAAAACTGTGACACCAGAGGAAAAGAAACTCGCTGCTGAAAAGCATGTTGATGGATTGGTGCAAAAAGCTCTAGTTGCTCTTGAAGAAATGCGTAAGTTGGATCAAGAGCAGGTTGACTACATCGTTGCCAAAGCATCAGTAGCAGCTTTGGATGCCCACGGAGAATTGGCTCTACATGCCTATGAAGAAACAGGACGTGGTGTATTTGAAGACAAAGCAACTAAGAACTTGTTTGCTTGTGAACACGTAGTAAACAACATGCGTCACACTAAAACAGTTGGCGTTATCGAAGAAGACGATGTAACAGGATTGACTCTTATCGCTGAACCAGTTGGTGTTGTTTGTGGTATCACTCCAACAACAAACCCAACATCAACAGCAATCTTCAAATCATTGATTTCATTGAAAACACGTAATCCAATCGTCTTTGCCTTCCACCCATCAGCTCAAGAATCATCAGCTCACGCAGCTCAAATTGTTCGTGATGCTGCGATTAAAGCAGGAGCTCCTGAAAACTGTGTACAGTGGATCACTCAACCATCTATGGAAGCAACTAGTGCCCTTATGAACCACGAAGGTATTGCAACAATCCTTGCAACAGGTGGGAATGCCATGGTTAAGGCTGCTTACTCATGTGGTAAACCAGCTCTTGGGGTAGGTGCCGGAAACGTTCCAGCTTATGTTGAAAAATCAGCTAACATCCGCCAAGCTGCACACGATATCGTCATGTCTAAATCATTTGATAATGGTATGGTCTGTGCCTCAGAGCAAGCGGTTATCATTGATAAAGAAATTTACGATGAATTTGTAGCAGAGTTCAAATCATATCACACTTACTTTGTAAACAAAAAAGAAAAAGCCCTTCTCGAAGAATTCTGCTTCGGCGTGAAAGCAAACAGCAAAAACTGTGCTGGTGCAAAATTGAACGCTGACATCGTTGGTAAACCAGCAACTTGGATTGCAGAACAAGCAGGATTTACAGTTCCAGAAGGAACAAACATTCTTGCTGCAGAATGTAAAGAAGTTGGTGAAAACGAGCCATTGACTCGTGAAAAATTGTCACCAGTTATCGCAGTTTTGAAATCTGAAAGCCGTGAAGATGGTATTAATAAAGCTCGTCAAATGGTGGAATTTAACGGTCTTGGACACTCAGCAGCTATCCACACAGCTGACGAAGAATTGACTAAAGAATTTGGTAAAGCTGTTAAAGCTATTCGTGTTATCTGTAACTCACCTTCTACTTTCGGTGGTATCGGGGACGTTTACAATGCCTTCTTGCCATCATTGACACTTGGATGTGGTTCTTACGGACGCAACTCAGTTGGGGATAACGTTAGTGCCATTAACCTCTTGAATATCAAAAAAGTCGGAAGACGGAGAAATAACATGCAATGGATGAAACTTCCTTCAAAAACATACTTTGAACGTGATTCAATTCAATACCTTCAAAAATGTCGTGACGTAGAACGTGTCATGATCGTTACTGACCATGCCATGGTAGAGCTTGGTTTCCTTGATCGTATCATTGAACAACTTGATCTTCGTCGCAATAAGGTTGTTTACCAAATCTTTGCAGATGTAGAACCAGATCCAGATATCACTACAGTTGAACGTGGTACTGAAATCATGCGTGCCTTCAAACCAGATACAATCATCGCTCTTGGTGGTGGATCTCCAATGGATGCTGCTAAAGTAATGTGGCTCTTCTACGAACAACCAGAAGTGGACTTCCGTGACCTTGTACAAAAATTCATGGATATCCGTAAACGTGCCTTCAAATTCCCATTGCTTGGTAAGAAGACTAAATTCATCGCAATCCCAACAACATCTGGTACAGGATCTGAAGTAACACCATTTGCCGTTATCTCTGATAAAGCAAACAACCGTAAATATCCAATCGCTGACTACTCATTGACACCAACCGTGGCAATCGTAGACCCTGCTTTGGTATTGACAGTTCCTGGATTTGTTGCTGCGGACACTGGTATGGACGTATTGACCCACGCGACTGAAGCTTACGTATCACAAATGGCTAGCGACTACACTGATGGTCTTGCACTTCAAGCTATCAAACTTGTATTCGAAAACCTTGAAAGCTCAGTTAAGAATGCAGACTTCCACTCACGTGAGAAAATGCATAACGCTTCAACAATCGCTGGTATGGCCTTTGCCAATGCCTTCCTAGGTATTTCTCACTCAATGGCTCATAAGATCGGTGCGCAATTCCACACAATCCACGGTCGTACAAATGCTATCTTGCTTCCATACGTCATCCGCTACAACGGTACACGTCCAGCTAAGACAGCAACATGGCCTAAGTACAACTACTACCGTGCAGATGAGAAGTACCAAGATATCGCTCGTATGCTTGGACTTCCAGCTTCTACTCCAGAAGAAGGTGTGGAATCTTACGCAAAAGCTGTCTATGAACTTGGTGAGCGCGTAGGTATCCAAATGAACTTCAAAGCACAAGGTATCGACGAAAAAGAATGGAAAGAACATTCACGTGAATTAGCCTTCCTTGCTTACGAAGACCAATGTTCACCAGCTAACCCACGCCTTCCAATGGTTGACCATATGCAAGAAATCATCGAAGATTCTTACTATGGCTACAAAGAAAGACCAGGACGCCGTAAATAATTGTTTATCAGCCTAGAGGCAGGGAATCCCTGTCTCTTTTTTTGTAATTCTATTTGAAAAATGGTATAATCATCGCATATATTTATTTGAAAATCAAATCTTTTATAATCATGCGAGGGGCAAATGAACAAGATAAATGAGTTAGGGGATAAAGTGCGACTTTTAAGAGAGGAGAAAGGACTTAGTCGCCCTGTTTTTTGTGGAGATGAGTCTGAATTGTCAGTCCGTCAGTTGGTGCGCATTGAAAAAGGAGAATTTCGTCCTATGATAAAAACACTAGAATATATAGCGAATAGGCTAGGCATTCCATCTTATGTCTTGATGCCAGACTATAAGGAATTACCCAAGCGTTACCAAGAATTAAAGTACTTTCTTCTTCATCACCCTGACTATGGAGACAAGGAGTTGCAGGAACAAAAGGAAGAATATTTTGATGAGATTTTTGAGTGTTTTTATGATGACCTGCCACGTGATGAGAAAGTGGTAGTGGATTGTCTTCAAGCAATAGATGAGGTGAGAGCGACTAGTAATTCCTTATACGGAAGCAGTGTGATTGAGGGCGGTCTTCAAGACTTACTATCCAGAGATGTATATAAAGCCGAGGACTTGTTGAAACTGAGACTGTATTTCAACTGTCAGTTAATGGATGGTTTGAAAGCGGGTGAAATAAAAGAATCTGAGTATGAGAATATTCTTTATTTTCATGAGAAACTAAGTTCGCAGATTGATAAGATAGAGTTCGATTGTTTGGACTTACTTAGAGACTCCTTACTAGCTTCTTTAACTTGTATAGAGATTATGGGGTTGCTTCATTATTTTAAGAGGGCAGTCGAGACCTTAAATAAAATAGGGCAAAAAACACGAGATTTTCAAAAACAACCGATTGTCTTGATGCTTGAGTGGAAATATTATATTCAGACGGATTATGAAACAGCCAAACAAAAGTATGAAGAAGCAAAAATGATGGCGAGGATGTTTGGCAATGAGAAGTTAATCGTTAGTTTAGATAATGAATGGGCCGAGGATCTAGAAAGATATCGTTAAAGAGTTTATAGGAGTGACATTTCTGTCATTGAGGGAATGTCGCTTTTTTGTTACAATGAATTTTACTTGATATACATCCAGAAGCAAACTAGGCAATAGAGAGAAAATTCTAAGTAGTAGGCCTATAGGGTCAATCAACTTGAAGAATTTTCTGTAAGTATGATGTATGACGATAACAGTTTTAAATAAGGGGGAAAGAATGTCCATTTTATCCATTAAAAATATTTCAAAGTTTTACACTTTGGACGGTAAACATCAAGAGCAGGCTCTAAGAAATATTAACCTGCAGATTGCAAAAGGTAAAATTACAGCGATTTACGGTCCGTCAGGCTGTGGCAAAACTAGCTTGCTAAACATTATCAGTGGTCTAGATAGACAATATGAAGGAGTTTTAGAATTTAAAGGGGAATCCCTCCGTGACTTATCAGAGATTGAACTAACTCAATTTCGTAAAGATAGGATTGGATTTGTGTTTCAAAATTTTAACCTCATTCCTCATCAATCTGTCTTGGACAATGTCAAGCTCCCTCTCTATGTCAAAGATTTATCTGACAGGGAGATGACAATGATTGCAAAGGAGCAATTAAGTAACTTGGGCATGGAGCCTTTTATGGCTAAAAATGTTAAACAGCTTTCTGGTGGGCAAAAGCAACGTGTAGCAATAGCGCGTGCACTGGTAAATCATCCTGATATGATTGTAGCAGATGAGCCAACGGGTTCGCTGGATTCTCAATCCCAAGAAAAGGTATTGGAGGTATTTAAAAATTTAGCCCAAACAGGGAAAACAGTATTGATTGTAACCCATAATCCAGAGGTTGCTGAATATGCAGACGTGATTATCAAAATGAAGGATGGTGAAGTCGTTGAAGAAGTCAAAAAATAAAGGATTATCATTAAAAAATAAATTCAAACTTTCTTTAAATAACTTTCTGGAAAGAAAGTGGCGTAATCTATTGATTGCGCTAGCAACCTCAATCGGTTTTGTAGGAGTCTTAATTTCTTTCGGCTTGGGAAATGCTTTGATTTCGATGATTGATGAAAATACGAATGGAGGTCAAATCCCTTCTCAAGTTCAGATTGCTTTAAATACAGAAAATGCTGGACGAGGCTTTTTGAACCAAGATGATAAGAACTATATCGTGGATACGATTGGGAAAGAAAATATTAAATATCTAGAGAGTCCTTTTGGGATGAACATGTCAAATATTACTATAGATGGGCAAGAAATGGATCTGAGTCAAACGATGCCTTCTTATGCTCAAGTAGTGAGTCTCTATGAGGATACAAGTATTTCTGTTAGTAGTAATGAAAAGGACAAAGTGGTAGCTGGATCCCTCTATACTGATGCAAATGAACAGGGATTAACGATTCCAGTCAGCTTACTAAAAAATTGGAATGAACAGACAGGAAAAAATCTGACAGCTAGTGATGTTATTGGCAAATCAGTCTCAGCAAGTATTGTAGAAAATGCTGCCGAAGCTAGCAAGACTGCTCAATTTCAAACAAAGATTGTGCGTGTAATCAATGATGAAGATGACATGGAGGACAGTAACAGTTTCATGCCGTCTCATCAAATGGAAACAATTTTGAAAGAAGCTGGATTTACAAAAGCTGTATCTTATTTTATCTTGGAACTCAAAGATCCATCACAGACAAAAACGGTAACAGAAGAATTGCAGAAAAATAAGAAGTATACCGTTCTTTCTCAACAGAAGGTTCTTGATATTGTGATTACTTTTATTCGTGTCATTCAGGGATTGTTGATTGTACTTTCATCACAAGCTATTGTGGTAGCAGCAGTCATGATTGGTATCATCATTTACATCAATATCATGCAACGTTCTAAGGAAATAGGCGTCATGAAGGCAGTTGGTTATCAAAATCGTGATGTCAAAGGAATTTTTATTTACGAGGCTATCTGGATTGTAGGTATTGCCTTACTGCTGGCATTTTTGGTTGCACAAGGGGTGGGAAGTTTGGCGAATGCGGTTGTAAATCACTTTTACCCATCCATCACTAAGGTTTTTGAATTAAATCTTCTATCTATTTTAGGAACTCTAGCTTTCGCTCTATTACTTGGTTATGTCTCAGCCTACTTCCCAGCACGTAAAATTAGTAAAATGGATCCTGTAGATTCGCTACGATATGAATAGTAAGGGAGTTCTTGATTTATAGCCTTAAAAAGAAACTGACATAGAAAAACAATGCCCGTACTTGCAATTAAACTTAAATAGTTATATAATAGGTTTGTTGAAAGGTGATTTGTAGTGATTCAAGTTACTCTTTTCACAATAAAAATTTCATGATTTTCATAAGGAGGAAATCACTAATGGTAGTTAAAGTTGGTATTAACGGTTTCGGACGTATCGGTCGTCTTGCTTTCCGTCGTATCCAAAACGTAGAAGGTGTTGAAGTTACACGCATCAACGACCTTACAGATCCAGTTATGCTTGCACACTTGTTGAAATACGACACAACTCAAGGTCGTTTCGACGGTACTGTTGAAGTTAAAGAAGGTGGATTTGAAGTTAACGGTAAATTCGTTAAAGTTTCTGCTGAACGTGATCCAGAGCAAATCGACTGGGCTACTGACGGTGTAGAAATCGTTCTTGAAGCTACTGGTTTCTTTGCTAAGAAAGAAGCAGCTGAGAAACACCTTAAAGGTGGAGCTAAAAAAGTTGTTATCACTGCTCCTGGTGGAAACGACGTTAAAACAGTTGTATTCAACACTAACCACGACGTTCTTGACGGTACTGAAACAGTTATCTCAGGTGCTTCATGTACTACAAACTGCTTGGCTCCAATGGCTAAAGCTCTTCAAGACAACTTTGGTGTTGTTGAAGGATTGATGACTACTATCCACGCTTACACTGGTGACCAAATGATTCTTGACGGACCACACCGTGGTGGTGACCTTCGCCGTGCTCGCGCTGGTGCTGTAAACATCGTTCCTAACTCAACTGGTGCTGCAAAAGCTATCGGTCTTGTAATCCCAGAATTGAACGGTAAATTGGACGGAGCTGCTCAACGTGTTCCTGTTCCAGCAGGTTCTGTAACTGAGTTGGTAGCAGTTCTTGAAAAGAACGTTACTGTTGACGAAGTGAACGCAGCTATGAAAGCAGCTTCAAACGAATCATACGGATACACTGAAGATCCAATCGTATCTTCAGATATCCTAGGTATGTCTTACGGTTCATTGTTTGACGCAACTCAAACTAAAGTTCTTGACGTTGACGGTAAACAATTGGTTAAAGTTGTATCATGGTACGACAACGAAATGTCATACACTGCACAACTTGTTCGTACTCTTGAATACTTCGCAAAAATCGCTAAATAATTCATGAGTCGATAAAAAGCAAGGCCTCTTGGTCTTGCTTTTCTTATATGGAAAAATGGATGACGCAATCATCCATTCTTTTTTAATTCTTTTTCGAAAGTATCTGAGAGGATAGTGAAGCTTAATTTCTCTAATGTAAGCGGATGGGTAAAGGACAGTCGAAAGGCGTGGAGCATAAGCCGACTTGTTTTTGATTTACTATTATAGAGAGGGTCGCCTAAAATAGGGAAATTATGATGCGAAAGGTGCACACGAATCTGATGGGTTCGCCCTGTCTTTAGCTTGCAACGAACCAAGGAAGTTTTGTTTGGGAATTGCTTTAATCTGCTTACATGCGTTTCAGCATATTGCCCATTTTTTGTATCAACTATTCGTTTTCTGCGGTCATGACGATCACGCCCAATTTTGTCTCTGAAAACAAGCTCTTTGCTGTTGATATTTCCATCAACTAGTGCCCAGTATTCCCTAGAAATCTCTTTTTTCTCCAGTAAGCGATTGAGAATAGGCAGGATAAAAGGATTTTTGGCAATGAGAACCAAACCACTGGTTTCCATGTCCAGACGATGAACGACATAGCAGGTTTGGCCAACATAGGCACTGACATGGTTAAGAAGGGCGATTTCGTTTGGCTGATTACCGTGCGTTTTCATCCCCTCTGGTTTGTTGACAATAATCAAGTGTTGATCTTGATAAACTTCCTGAACGAGGTTTGGGTTGCCCCAAGGGATTTCTTTTTCGGGATAATCTTCCTCGTCAAAAGTTAACTGGCAAATATCTCCAGGATTTACCATCTCGTTCCAGTGAACTTCTTCTTGATTTATCAAAATATGTTTCTTGATTCTCAAAAAATGACGGATTTTTCTAGGGATGAGGAGTTGTTCCTCAAGTAATTGCTTTACCGTCATTTGAGGTAGAGAGTCTGGTAATGTAAATGTGAATTTCATACAGATATTGTAACAAAAAAAGACCTATTTTGATAGGAAATAGCTAAATTCTTGTCTTCCTATGATGAAGATGATAAAATAAACGCATGAAATTAGATAAATTATTCGAGAAATTTCTTTCTCTTTTTAAAAAAGAAACAAGTGAATCAGAGGATTCTGATTCTACTAGCTTACGTCGCTCTCGTAGTGATCGAAAAAAATTAGCCCAAGTAGGTCCAATTCGAAAATTCTGGCGTCGCTATCATCTAACAAAGATTGTCCTTATACTAGGTTTGAGTGCGAGCTTGCTAGTTGGAACCTATTTGTTTGCTGTTGCCAAATCAACCAATGTCAATGATTTGCAAAATGCCTTGAAAACTCGAACTCTCATTTTTGACCGTGAAGAAAAAGAGGCCGGTGCCTTGTCCGGTCAAAAAGGAACTTATGTTGAATTGACTGATATCAGTAAAAATTTGCAGAATGCCGTTGTTGCGACAGAAGACCGTTCTTTCTATAAAAATGACGGGATTAACTATGGTCGTTTCTTCTTGGCGATTATCACTGCTGGTCGTTCAGGTGGTGGTTCTACTATTACCCAACAGCTGGCTAAAAACGCCTATCTATCACAGGATCAAACTGTTGAGAGAAAAGCGAAAGAATTTTTCCTTGCCTTAGAATTAACAAAAAAATATAGTAAGGATCAAATTCTAACAATGTACCTTAACAATGCTTATTTTGGAAATGGTGTGTGGGGGGTAGAAGATGCGAGTAAGAAATACTTTGGAGTTTCTGCGTCAGAAGTGAGTTTGGATCAAGCTGCGACTCTGGCAGGGATGCTCAAAGGACCGGAACTGTATAATCCCTTGAATTCCGTAGAAGATTCTACCAATCGTCGTGATACTGTCTTGCAAAATATGCTTGCAGCGGGTTACATTGATAAAAACCAAGAAACCGAAGCTGCAGAAGTTGATATGACTTCGCAATTGCACGATCAGTATGAAGGAAAAATCTCAGATTACCGCTATCCTTCTTACTTTGATGCGGTGGTTAACGAAGCCGTTTCCAAGTATAATCTAACAGAGGAAGAAATTGTCAATAATGGCTACCGCATTTATACAGAGCTGGACCAAAACTATCAAGCAAATATGCAGGTTGTCTATGAAAATACAGCTCTATTTCCGAGGGCAGAGGATGGAACATTTGCTCAATCAGGAAGTGTAGCTCTCGAACCGAAAACAGGTGGAGTTCGTGGAGTTGTCGGTCAGGTTGCTGGCAATGATAAAACTGGATTCCGGAATTTTAACTATGCAACTCAATCAAAACGTAGCCCTGGCTCGACAATTAAGCCTTTAGTTGTTTATACGCCTGCAGTTGAAGCTGGCTGGGCTTTGAATAAGCAGTTGGATAACCATACTATGCAGTATGACAGCTATAAGGTTGATAACTATGCAGGGATCAAAACGAGTCGAGAAGTTCCTATGTATCAAGCCTTGGCAGAATCGCTTAATCTGCCTGCTGTTGCCACTGTTAATGATTTGGGCGTTGATAAGGCTTTTGAGGCGGGAGAAAAATTCGGACTCAACATGGAAAAGGTCGATCGTGTTCTTGGCGTCGCCTTGGGAAGCGGTGTTGAAACCAACCCTCTTCAAATGGCTCAAGCATATGCTGCCTTTGCAAATGAAGGTTTAATGCCGGAAGCTCATTTTATTAGTAGAATTGAAAATGCTAGTGGGCAGGTCATTGCGAGCCATAAAAATTCACAAAAACGGGTGATTGATAAGTCTGTAGCTGACAAGATGACTAGTATGATGTTGGGGACATTCACCAACGGTACCGGTGTTAGTTCATCGCCTGCAGACTATGTCGTGGCAGGAAAAACTGGAACAACTGAAGCTGTTTTCAATCCTGAATACACAAGTGACCAGTGGGTAATTGGTTATACTCCGGATGTAGTGATTAGTCACTGGCTTGGTTTCCCTACCACTGATGAAAGCCACTATCTAGCTGGCTCTACTTCAAACGGTGCAGCCCATGTCTTTAGAAACATTGCAAATACCATTTTACCTTATACGCCAGGAAGTACCTTTACAGTCGAAAATGCTTATAAGCAAAATGGAATTGCACCAGCCAATACAAGAAATCAAGTACAGAGTAATGAAGAAAATCAGGCGGATAATAGCCTGTCTGATATTAGAAGTCGTGCACAAAATCTGGTAGATGAGGCTAGCCGTGCTATCTCAGATGCTAAAATTAAGGAAAAGGCTCAAACGATATGGGATTCGGTAGTCAATCTATTTCGTTAAGATGCTTGTCAAAGCCTGGCTTTCTTGTTATAATAGATAAGATGGAGGCGTTATGACACTAAAAAAAGCAAGCCTAGCTTGTGCGGTTTGTGGTTCTAGAAACTATTCAATCAAGATTAGTGGAAACCCCAAACCTACACGACTAGAAGTAAATAAATTTTGTAAGCATTGTGGTAAGTACACTACACACAGAGAAACGAGATAGGAGAGAGCGATGCGTTTTATTGGAGATATTTTTAGACTTCTTAAAGACACAACATGGCCAACTCGCAAGGAAAGCTGGAGAGATTTTCGTTCTATTATGGAATACACAGCTTTCTTTGTAGTAATTATTTACATTTTTGACCAGTTGATTGTTTCAGGTTTGATTCGATTTATTAACATTTTTTAGAAGGCTAGTGGAGTTAATTACACTAGAAATCTTCTATTTATGAAAGGAAATATCATGGATAGTTTTGATAAAGGGTGGTTTGTTTTACAAACTTATTCTGGTTATGAAAATAAGGTAAAAGAAAATCTATTACAACGTGCACAAACCTACAATATGTTGGATAATATTCTACGCGTTGAAATTCCAACACAAACAGTGCAAGTTGAAAAAAATGGAAAGAGAAAAGAAGTAGAAGAAAATCGCTTTCCAGGTTATGTTCTTGTAGAAATGGTCATGACAGATGAAGCTTGGTTTGTTGTTCGAAATACACCAAATGTTACAGGATTCGTCGGATCTCACGGAAATAGATCAAAACCAACTCCATTATTGGAACAAGAAATTCGTGATATCTTGGTTTCTATGGGACAAACTGTACAAGAGTTTGATATCGATGTTGAAGTTGGTCAAACTGTACGTATTATTGATGGTGCTTTTGCAGATTATACCGGTAAGATTATAGAGATTGATAACAATAAAGTGAAGATGATTATCTCTATGTTTGGTAATGACACAGTTGCAGAAGTAAACCTAAACCAAATCGCAGAATTATAACCCAGAGAGAGGCTTGCCCTCTCTTTTTTGTGCAGTTGAGGCAGTGTAGAGAACAGAATGGGGGAAATGTGCCAAAAGTGTTTCTGAATCTGTTAGACTGTATCTAGAAAGGGGAACAATATGATTGAAGAATTGTATAAAGAAGTCCAAGGGATTGTATATAAGTGTAGAAATGAATATTACCTTCATTTATGGGATCTATCGGATTGGGACCAAGAGGGTATGATTTGCTTGCATGAATTGATTAGTAGAGAAGAAGATCTATTAGAAGATATTCCTCGTTTAAGGAAATATTTTAAGACTAAATTCCGGAATCGAATTCTAGACTATATCCGTAAGCAAGAAAGTCAAAAACGAAGATATGATAAAGAACCCTATGAAGAAGTAGGTGAGCTTAGTCATCGTATAAGCGAGGGAGGTCTCTGGCTAGATGATTATTATCTCTTTCATGAGACACTAAGAAATTATAGAAACAAACAAAGTAAAGATAAACAAGAAGAGTTAGAACGCGTCTTAAGAAATGAACGCTTCCGAGGTCGTCAAAGAGTATTAAGAGACTTACGTATTGTATTTAAAGAGTTTGACATCCGTACATACTAGGAAGCCATGCAAAAAATGAAAAAAGATAAAAAAGGTGTTGACAAAGTATGAAAAGTCTGTATAATAGTAAGAGTTGAAAATAA
>NZ_KV794151.1:0-8838 GCF_001808665.1 Streptococcus sp. HMSC070B10
CAACAGATCCAAGTCAAGATACAGTAATTAACTATGTTCCAAATCCTAGGGAAGTAGAAAAACCTGCTAAACCAGCTCAACCTTCTAAACCTTCTAAACAAGAAACACCTAAATATGTTGAAGGTCAAAAAGAGTTGCCTAACACAGGTACAGAAGCTAACGCTAGTCTAGCATCGCTCGGACTTCTTGGAGCACTAGGAGGATTTGGACTTCTTGCTCGTAAGAAAAAAGAAGATTAAATCTAATTAGATTTTCTAATAAGAATAAGGAGTTGGATGGAATATCCGCTCCTTTTTCTTATAGTTTGAAACTATAGGATTGCCTAGGAAAGAAGTGTTAGAGGGGACTAACAGTTTTTGGTATAATGGAAGATATTTGAAAGAAAAGAGAAGTGATATGACACAGATTATTGATGGGAAGGCTCTAGCAGCTAAGTTACAAGGACAGCTGGCTGAAAAGACTGCAAGATTAAAGGAAGAAACAGGTTTAGTACCTGGTTTGGTGGTGATTTTGGTTGGGGACAACCCTGCCAGCCAAGTCTACGTTCGAAATAAGGAACGTTCTGCCCTTGCAGCTGGTTTTCGTAGTGAAGTAGTCCGAGTTCCAGAAACCATTACCCAAGAGGAATTGTTAGACTTGATTGCCAAATACAATCAACATTCAGAATGGCACGGGATATTAGTCCAGTTACCATTGCCAAAACATATTGATGAAGAGGCGGTTTTATTAGCCATTGACCCAGAAAAGGATGTCGATGGTTTTCATCCGCTAAACATGGGGCGTCTTTGGTCAGGTCATCCAGTCATGATTCCTTCGACACCTGCAGGGATTATGGAAATGTTCCATGAATATGGGATTGACTTGGAAGGTAAAAATGCGGTCGTCATCGGTCGTTCCAATATCGTCGGAAAACCCATGGCCCAGCTTCTTTTGGCAAAGAATGCTACAGTGACTTTGACTCACTCACGGACTCATAATCTTGCCAAGGTGGCTGCTAAAGCAGATATTCTGGTGGTTGCAATCGGTCGTGCCAAGTTTGTGACTGCTGACTTTGTTAAACCTGGAGCAGTTGTCATTGATGTTGGGATGAATCGCGATGAAAATGGGAAGCTATGTGGTGATGTTGATTATGAGGCAGTTGCCCCACTTGCTAGCCACATCACACCAGTTCCTGGAGGTGTAGGTCCTATGACCATTACCATGCTGATGGAGCAAACTTATCAAGCAGCACTTCGGACATTGGATAGAAAATAGGAAAAAAGAAGGTAGAATAATGTTTTACCTTCTTTTTATGTAATGCAGTCTAAAATGATATGAGTCCATAAACTATAAATTTGAAGTATGAAAATGCTATTAATAGAATGAAATTTGTATTGGAAAGAGTCTAGAATAGAAAGCTACTTTCATTGCACCTATTTCTTTTGAATGAACTTATCTTGCATACCATTTTATTAGGTTAAATTGATGGAAAATGATTGCAATTTCAGGTGTGTTTTGATATATTTAATATATAAAATATATTATCGAACTTGGTACGTGTTTGTGTATTCAGAAGGAGGTCGTTTTTTAAAATAAAGTAAGCGCTTACTTTGTATCAAGAAAAAGAAATGAGGATTTTAATGAACAAAAGACTTTTTGATAAACGTTGTCATTATAGCATTCGTAAATTTGCAATAGGTGCGGCATCTGTAATGATTGGGGCTAGTATATTTGGAATTTCAGCTGTACAAGCTGAGGAGGTGGCTTCATCCAATACTCAAACAGGAGAAACAACTGTTCATCAAGCTCAGCCTTTAGATAAGCTTCCCGATGATGTGGCAGCTGCTATCGCAAAGGCTGATGAGAATGGTGGGCGTGAGTTTGTAAAACCCAAAGCTGAGTCGACAGAAGATAAAGTGACTAAGGATACAGAAACTACTAGACCTGCTAACGATGGTAGTCATGAATTGGCTAGCCCTAAAGTGGAAACTCCAAATAAAGTAGAAGAAGGAACCAAGGCTGAGGACAAACAGAAATCTGAAGAGGCAAATCCAAAGCCTGTTGAATCTGCATCAACATCTGGAACAGAACTGAAAGAGGATTCTAAAAAAACTTCTGAAAAGGACCAAGTGAAAGCAGACACAGAGATCAAACCTTCTTCTGAAAAATCGCAAGCACTATCTGGAGAGTCAAACAAAGCTGAAGTTGAAAAGGAAAAACAACTATTATCGGAGCGAAAACAAGATTTTAATAAAGATTGGTATTTTAAACTAAATGCCCAAGGAGATTTTTCAAAAAAAGATGTGGATGTTCATGATTGGTCTAAATTGAATCTTCCACATGATTGGAGCATTTATTTTGATTTCGACCATAAGTCTCCCGCGCGTAATGAAGGTGGCCAGTTAAATGGTGGAACAGCTTGGTATCGTAAGACTTTCACATTAAATGAAGCAGACAAGAATAAGGATGTTCGTATCAATTTTGATGGGGTTTACATGGATTCAAAGGTCTATGTAAATGGTAAATTTGTAGGACATTATCCAAGTGGCTATAATCATTTTTCATATGATATCACAGAATTTTTAAACAAGGATGGTAGTGAAAATTCAATTACTGTTCAAGTGACCAATAAGCAACCAAGTAGTCGTTGGTATTCAGGAAGTGGGATTTATCGTGATGTAACTCTTAGTTATCGTGATAAAGTCCATGTTGCCGAAAATGGTAATCATATCACTACTCCAAAACTTGCTGAGCAAAAAGAAGGGAATGTTGAAACACAGGTTCAAAGTAAGATTAAAAATACGGATAAGAAGGCTGCTAAAGTCTTTGTGGAACAACAAATTTTCACTAAGGAAGGTAAGGTTGTTTCAGAATTAGTGCGCTCTGAAACGAAGAATTTAGCAGAAAATGAAGTTGCAGATTTCAGACAAACAATCCTAGTTAATAAACCAACTCTTTGGACGACAAAAAGTTATCATCCTCAACTGTATGTTTTGAAAACAAAGGTTTATAAAGAAGGTCAACTAGTTGATGTAACAGAAGATACATTTGGTTACCGCTATTTTAATTGGACTGCTAAGGATGGTTTCTCTCTGAATGGTGAACGTATGAAATTCCACGGAGTAAGTATTCACCATGACAATGGAGCTTTGGGTGCAGAAGAAAATTATAAGGCTACCTATCGTAAATTAAAACTCCTGAAAGATATGGGGGTTAACTCTATTCGAACAACCCACAATCCAGCTAGTCCTCAGTTACTTGATGCTGCAGCAAGTTTAGGTCTTTTGGTTCAAGAGGAAGCTTTTGATACCTGGTATGGTGGTAAGAAGACTTATGACTATGGACGTTTCTTTGATCAAGATGCAACCCATCCTGAAGCTAAGAAGGGTGAGAAGTGGTCTGATTTTGATCTCAGAACAATGGTAGAACGGGATAAGAACAATCCGTCTATCGTAATGTGGTCTCTTGGAAATGAGGTAGAAGAGGCAAATGGTAGTCCTCGCTCTATCGAAACTGCTAAACGTCTGAAGACTATTATCAAGGCAATTGATACTGAACGTTATGTCACTATGGGTGAAAATAAATTTAGTCGTGCAGCGACAGGTGATTTCTTGAAACTCGCAGAAATCATGGATGCTGTCGGTATGAACTATGGTGAACGTTTTTATGATGCGGTTCGTAGAGCGCATCCAGACTGGCTCATTTATGGTTCTGAAACCTCTTCAGCTACTAGAACGCGTGATTCTTATTACAATCCTGCTCAAATCCTTGGACACGATAACCGTCCAAATCGTCACTATGAACAATCTGATTATGGTAATGACCGTGTTGGGTGGGGAAGAACAGCTACTGAGTCATGGACTTTTGACCGTGATCGTGCTGGCTATGCTGGACAATTTATCTGGACAGGTATTGATTATATTGGAGAACCAACTCCATGGCATAACCAAGATAATACACCTGTGAAGAGCTCTTACTTTGGTATCATCGATACGGCTGGTTTACCGAAGAATGATTTTTACCTTTACCGTAGTGAATGGTATAGTGCTAAAGAAAAGCCAACTGTTCGCATTTTACCACATTGGAACTGGACTGAAGAGACACTTAAGGATCGCAAGATGCTAGTCGATGGAAAGGTTCCAGTTCGTACCTTCTCAAATGCTGCAAGTGTCGAATTGTTCTTAAATGGACAGTCGCTTGGTAAAAAGGAATATACGAAGAAAAGGACAGAAGATGGACGTCCTTATCATGAAGGGGCTAAACCAAGTGAATTGTATCTTGAGTGGCTTGTGAAATACCAACCCGGCACACTGACTGCGATTGCTCGAGATGAAAATGGCAACGAAATTGCGCGTGATAGTGTGACAACTGCAGGGGAACCAGCAAGAGTTCGTCTGACTAAAGAAGAGCATGTTATCACTGCAGATGGGAAAGACCTATCCTACATCCATTACGAAATTGTTGATGGCGATGGGAATGTGGTTCCGACAGCGAATAATCTTGTTCATTTCAATCTTCATGGTCAGGGACAAATTGTTGGTGTGGATAATGGAGAACAAGCTAGCCGTGAGCGCTACAAAGCTCAAGCAGATGGAACATGGCAAAGACGTGCTTTCAATGGTAAAGGGGTTGTCATTGTAAAATCAACAGAAAAAGAAGGTAAATTTACTCTTTATGCAGATTCTGCTGGTTTGACATCTGATAGCGCAACGGTCGCAACTGTGTCTGGTAAGAAAGAAAATCGTCACTTTGTAGCTTTTGCTCCTGTAAAAGCAACAACTGATGTGACGACAAATCCTGAATTACCTCAAACAGTAACAGCTATTTATAGTGACGGTAGTGTTGAGGAAAAGACTGTAACATGGGACGTGCCATCTGACTTGCTTACAAGTGCAGGTGAGAAAAAAGTATCTGGACGTGTAGAAGGTTTGGAAACCAAAGCTGAGGCACTTGTAAAAGTGATTGCCTTAGATAGATGGTTACCAAAAGTTGCTACAGTCCCAGTTGGAACGAATGCGGCTGATTTGGATAAAACGGTCACAGCTGTTCTGACAGATGGTAGCTTGATTGATACTGATGTTGTTTCTTGGACTTTGAAAGATCCTGCTGCTTTGACAAAAGAAGGTGGACGTACGGAAGCTACTGGTAAATTGGTAGATGACGACCGTGAAGTGACTGCAACCTTTATCGCAAGCAGTAAGGAAACAACAAGTAGCATTACAGGACTTACTGTAGGGGATAAAACTCTTGAGAACTTCGAGTCTGGCAAGACTTATTACCGTGTATCCCTTCCTTACACTGCAACCATTCCAAGTGTTGGAGCTCAGACTACCGGATATCAAGTAACTGTTCAGCAAGCTTCTGCTGATAATGGCTATCAGGCTTCTGTCTTCTTGAGTGACCAAAAGGGTGACTTGGTTCAAACTTACTTAATTCAGTTTGTGAAGGAAGCTCCTGCTTTGAAACGTTTGGAAGTAGTTGTGGAAGGAAAAGAAACTGCTACTGAAGATCAAGTCTTAACCTATCATGTCATTGGTCGTTATGAGGATGGTTCACAAACAGAATTTTCAGCATCAGATATTCACTTAGAAGCTAAATCATCTGATGGTGGGCATCTTGAGGTGAATGGACAGAACTTGTTGCTCTATACTAAGGGAAGAGTGACTTTGACACCTCGAATCGATAATCAAACAGAGAAAACAGAATCTGTAACTACTGAAGTAGTGATTAAAGAAAATAAAGTCAGCAAGAAGATTGTGAAACTTCATCCTGTATTTGTTTCTACAGACATTAATCAGCAACCGAATCTACCTAAAGAAGTTGGAGCAGAATTTGATAAAGGCTTGCCACGCAAAGTATCTGTAACTTGGGATAAGGTAGATGAAAAAGAGTTGGCGCACTATCATAGCTTTACGCTTAAAGGACATGTGGAAGGCACAGATATTGAAGCTCAAGCGAATGTAACGGTTGAAGGATTGCAAGTTGCAGAGGAAATCAGCCTTACTCTTCCTAAGGGTGAGACAGTTCAATTGCCAGCTAATGTTCGTGCTTACCATTCTAACGGAACAACTATCTACAAAGATGTGGTTTGGGAACAGGTTCCAGCCAACTTTAGTCAAACTGAAGGGGTCTATGAAATCAATGGTCGTTTAGTAGGTAGCAATCTTACAACTAAAGCTCATGTTCGAGTGTCTAGTCAAGTTGTTGCTGGAAATAATATCTCTAAACAATGGACAGGTTCGCAATTGCCAGCTGCCATTGTGTCCAATACAGGAGGAGATGATTCAGCTAATACCTTGAACGACCTGGCTGTGTCAAGAACGCCAACAGATGCTAAAAATAGATGGACTACTTGGAGAACAAATACTGATAATGACTGGGCTTCTATCTTGTTTGGTAATTCAGGAGACTTGACGAAACGTTTTGTCAACAATTTGTCGGTTGATTTCTATACTGATGGAGCAATTGGTCTTCCAAAAGAATATGTAGTTGAATATTATGTAGGTAAAGAAATTCCAGATTTACCAAGTGATGTCAGCAATGCTCAGCGTGATACTAATCATCCATTTAATAATCCAGCCAACTGGAAGGCAGTTGAAAACTTACATGCTCCAAGCCAGCTATCTGCAACTCAAACCAATCACTTTACCTTTGACAAGGTAGAAACCTATGCTGTTCGTCTTCGAATGAAAAAGGCTGAAGGAACTGCAGGAGTTGGTCTGACAGAGCTAACTGTCCTTGGAAACAAGGTCTTAAGTGAAACAAGTTCAGATATTTCTATCAAAGTAGATGGCAAGGATTTTGAACACTTTAATCCATCGAAAACAGATTATTATATTCCTCAATCTAGCAAGGAAATTACTGCAACAGCTAGCAACAATGGTTTGGTTACTCTTGTTCCAGCAACAAGTCCAAAAGGTGCGACACGTCTCATCTTAAAAGCAGAAGATGGTACGGTATTGAAAGAATATCGAATCTTCCGCAATGATGAGAGAGAAACTAGTCAACCTCTTGCTGCAGAAAATAGTGCTAAAACCTTGAACGTTGGAGACAATCTTCAACTTCCTTCAGAAGTCACTGTTTATTACCCAACTTCAACTACTTGGACTACAGCTAAACTTGCAGTGAAGTGGGATGCTATTCCTGAACATGCGACAGAGCATGAGGGAACATTTGAAATTACTGGTCATGTCATTGGTACAAATCTAACCACTAAAATGCAGGTGACAGTTGTAGCTAAAGGAAATCAAGTCATCTCAGAAAATCCAAGCAACAATGACAAAGATTCTAAAGCCTTTGCTTCAACAACGAACGATACACAAGCAGCTTCACATGATCGAATTTTCTATATCAATGATGGAAAATACAATGAAGATGGACGTTGGACAAACTGGTCTCGTACTCCAAAAAATGAAGAAACTTCTGTCGGACTACTCTTTAAGAAGGACGGTAAAATTGCCTCACAAGCTATTGGAAAAGTTGCCATTCAGTTCTTTAAAGATAGTGGAACAGATGCCCCAGAGAAAATGGTTTTAGAAAGATATATTGGCCCTGCCTTTACAGAACCAAGTACGATTTCTCGTTATGAAGAAAATGCTGACCATCCATTCAACAAGGCAGAAAATTGGGCTCCAATTCCTTACAAAGCTTCTGGAGAATTAGTAGCTGGGAAACCAATCGAGTTTAACTTTGATCCGATTCAAACGACAGCTATTCGTGCTCGAATGACTCGTAAGTCTACTACTAACGGGCTAGCAGTAGTCGAATTTACAGCCTACTCTGCAGGCAAGGGAGCAGAAGTCGAAACACCATCAGCGACTATTTCAATCGATGGAAAAGCATTGGAAAACTTTGATCCAAATGTGACAGAGTACACCCTAACAACAATGGGAACTAAACCAAAAGTCACTGCGACAACTAGTGGACATGGAGTAGTCACGGTAGTGGATCATGGAAATACAAATCTTCCAACACTGGTCCGTCTTGTTTCCAAAGATGGAAATCTGGTGAAAGAATATCGTTTATACTTTAAGTCTACCTTCCAAACAACACCGACAGAAGGCGTTAAGAACTTAGTAGCAGAAACTCCAAGTTTGGAAATTGAAAAGACTCCGCTTCCATTCAAAGAAGTTATTCGTGAAAACCCTGAACTTGCTCAAGGTCAACGTCGTATTGTTTCTGAAGGACAAGCTGGAGAAAAAGTTGACTATATTCAAGTTTTGGGAACTAATAGAACTCTTGTTCATTCTGAAGAAAGAAAGGCCCAGGATCGTATTATTGAAGTTGGAGTGAAAGCATCTATTTCAAGTAGTAAAGGCGAGGAGCCAGCTCCAGTCAATGAAGTTCCAGAATTCAAAGGTGGTGCTAACTTTGTAGAAGCAGCAGTCAATGAAGTTCCAGAATTCAAAGGCGGTGCTAACTTTGTAGAAGCAGCAGTAAACGAAGTTCCAGAATACGCAGGAACTCTTGCTACTGTAGGAGAACAAGCGGCACCAAGCGTTGAGAAACCTGAATTTAAGGGTGGTGTTAATGCTGTAATGGCTCTAGAACATAAACTTCCAGAGTACCGTGGTGTTCTAGCTACAGTAGGTAATCAACCAGCACCGACAGTAGAAAAACCAGAGTTTAAACTAAGTTCGTTAGAAAAATCTCAGACTCCAGAAGCACCAGTTCAAGTTGCCAAGGAAGACAAGAGATTGCCAGAAACTGGTGAAAAACAGTCAGAAACAGCTATTTTCTTGGCAGGTGTTACCTTGGCCTTGTCAGCAGCTTTATTAACTGCAAAACGCAAAGAGGACTAGTCTGTGCGCCTAATACCATTCTAGTTGTATAGATTGGTAGAAGATAAAAAATGAATCG
>NZ_KV794151.1:8938-12499 GCF_001808665.1 Streptococcus sp. HMSC070B10
TACTAGTGAAAATGGAATCGTTTACTTTCGTGTTTGGACGAAAGGAGATAAGATAAAGATGGATAAAAATTTTTTCAATAAACGTTGTCATTACAGTATTCGTAAATTCGCTATTGGAGTAGCTTCTGTTATGATTGGTGCCAGTATCTTTGGTGTTAATCTAGTAGAGGCTGCAGAAACAGGTAGTGTAGGAGATAAAGAGGGAACTATAACTCAAGCTGAGCCATTAGAAAAGTTACCTGATGAACTTGCGGCAGTTTTGAAGAAAGCAGAAGAAAATACTGGGAAGGAAGCTAGCTCGACAGTTGGAAATGGAGAAACTACAGGAACGATTGGTTCTACTGATTCGACAAATAATCTTAAACCAGCTGAAGCACCTGGAATTCCAGAGAATGAAACAAAGCCGTCTGAAGCTATGAGTGGAGGACAAAATGATAAAGAAATCTCTAAACCTAGTCAACCAACTACACCTGAAACTCCAAAAGTAGATCAAACAGGTGATGGAACAGTTGAACTAGCGGATCAATTCACTGCAAGCAAACCAGCTAGCGAAGATAGTATTGCAGCTGCCAGCAAGAGCGCAGATTATCTCAAGAAAGAGTACAAGGTTTTCCCAACTCCACAAAAAGTGACTTATGGAGAAGGAGTCACAGCCCTTCGTAAGCAAGTCAATCTGGTTATGGGAGATCAACTCGATATCTATACTCGTAATCGCTTGAAGAGTGTCTTGCAGGACAATCAAGTATCTTACAAAACTAGTAAAACGGCAGTTTCTGGCGCAACTAATATCTATCTTGGAGTGCATGGACAAGGTTCACAAGCAGAGCAAAATATGTCCAAGGTTTCAGCAGGTCTCTTTGACAAGATTGATGCCTATGCCTTGACCATCAAGGATAATTCGATTTCTATCGTCGGAAAAGACACAGATGCAGTCTTCTATGGTTTGACAACCTTGAAACATATGCTCAAGGAAAGTCAAGTTCCAGTTCTTCGCAATGTGACAGTGGAAGATTACGCTGCAATCAAGAACCGTGGTTTCATCGAAGGTTACTATGGAAATCCATGGTCTAATGAAAATCGTAAAGAATTGATGCGTTATGGAAGTGAATTGAAGTTAACTCAATACTATTTCGCACCAAAAGATGATCCATACCACAATAAGAAATGGCGTGAACTTTACCCAGAAGAAAAACTGGCTGAAATCCGAGAACTTGCACGTGTCGGTAATCAAACGAAAACACGTTATGTTTGGACCATCCATCCATTTATGAACAATCGTATCCGCTTTGGCAATGAAGCGCATTACCAGGCTGACCTTGCAACAATAAAGGCTAAGTTTACTCAGTTGTTGGACGTGGGAGTGCGTGAATTTGGTGTGCTTGCAGATGATGCACCAAGCCCAGTTGGTGGTTACCATAGTTATGTTCGCTTGATGAAGGATATCACAAATTGGTTGACTGAAAAACAAACAACATACAGTGGTCTCCGTAAAGATATGATTTTTGTTCCTGCCTGGTACATGGGGCAAGGAACTGAAGCTGAACTTCGGACCTTGAATGAACATCTTCCTGAAAATGTTCATTTAACTCTTACTGGTGGAAAGGTCTGGGGGGCTGTTGATCAAACATTCTTAACGAACTTAAAGAAAAATTTAACAGAAGGTGGTAAGACTTACCGTCCAATTCAGTTCTGGATTAACTGGCCATGTAATGACAATACAAAACCCCACCTAATTCTTGGAGGTGGTGAAAAATTCTTACATCCAAATGTTGATTTATCGCTTGCACAAGGAATTATGCTAAATCCAATGCAACAATCTGAAGCATCTAAAGTGGCACTTTTTGATATGGCTCAGTATGGATGGAAGCAATGGAGAAGTGCAGAAGAAGCTGAACAAATCAACGATATGGCCTTTAACTATGTAGTCAACGATCATTTTGAAGAAAGCAGTGTTTCAAAGGCTTTTCGAGAACTCGGAAAACACATGCGCAATCAAAATAGACCTCCCCATGTCACTAAATTAGAAGAGTCTGTAAAATTGGCTCCAAAATTGACAGAATTCTATAACAAACTCAAATCTGGTCAAAATCTGGATTCTGAAAGAAAAGAGTTGAGGGACATTTTTGCTGGTTTGAAAGCCAATGCTCTTCTACTTAAAGAAAAAGGCGATCAGAAATTAATCGAACAAATTCACTATTGGTTAGATAATACAGTAGATCAAATGAACGCGCTTGAAGCTTTCCTAACAGCTACAGAAGGTCTTACTGAAAAGAATGATGCCAAGGTATGGGAGTACTATCAGGCAGGAGTCAAACATTATGACCAGTCAGTTAAACATGCCTTCTTTTACGTTGACCATTATGAATACGCAGAATTTGGTGTCCAACATATTCGACCATTTATCAATAATCTCAAAGAATACTTAGCCTTACATATTCAAGCAATGTTGAATCCAGATAAATTTGTGACAACATTTATTACGAATCGTGCTGGAATAGAAGGCGGATTGAAAGAAGTCACAGATGGTGACTTTGATACACATGTGATTGCCAAAACAACCATTGTAATTGAGAGAGGTGATTATGTAGGCTTACGCTTTAATAAGGCGATTAAAATACACAAATTAGGTTTCGCTACGGGTACTAATACGGCCGATAACTATACCTTTAGTAATGCAGTTGTGGAATATCAAAATGAAAAAGGAGAATGGGTAGCCATAACGAGCCCTGCATATACTGGTCGAGAACGCATTCTGGAATTTAATGACCTCGATATCACAGCTCAAGCTGTTCGTATGATAGCAACAGCTAAGAAGGATAATGCTTGGCTCGCCATGCGTGAAATAGCTGTAAATAGACCCCTAGAATTGGGTAGTAAGAAAGTTAGTGGCACTATTAGTTTAAGTCCAAACCTTGTTTACAAATATGGAACAAGTGTTGTTCAGATGCAAGATGGTCGAGAAAACACAGAATCCATGATGGCACATGTTGATCAGACCAATGTCACACCAGCGCAAGCCTGGGTACAAATGGACTTAGGTGGACTGCATAAAGTAAAACGAGTTCATCTGATGCAAGGAGAACGAGACAAACTAGCATCTGGTGTCATCGAATATTCTGCAGATGGTACAAATTGGACAACGCTTCAAAATTTATCAGGGCAACGAACTTCTGATATCGTGCAAGAATTTACAACTCGTTTTGTTCGCATTCGCAATACACAAACCTTAAATAAGTGGTGGAGAATTGCGGAATTTACAGTAGATGTCGATAGTCCAAATCTTGACTTAACAGACACCAACGTGGACGCCTTGAAGGAAACACCGGTAGTGGATAGCTTGGGCAGTTACGAGCTTCAAATTCCAGCTGGAACCAAACTTCCTGCTCATAGCTATCTAGGTATGAAGCTTGACCGTATTCATGAAGTCAAGAGCATCCAGCTCAAAGGCCAGGCCAACCCAGCTCTTAGCTTGGAATACTCTGCAAATGCTCAAGAATGGACACCAGCTAGCCAGTTAACAGATAGAACTGTCGCAACCCACTTGGTACGTTATGTTCGTCT
>NZ_KV794152.1:0-29417 GCF_001808665.1 Streptococcus sp. HMSC070B10
ACCGCTTCGTAGAAACTAAGAAACTTCCAAATGGCGACACAGTTCATGTTTATGAAAAAATCATTCCTTCTGTGAAACCAGAACCTGCGAAACCATCAAAACCAGCTCCAGCTAAACCGGCTAAGGAATTGCCTAATACTGGTACAGAAGATCACTCAAGCCTAGCAGCTCTTGGACTTCTTGGAGTATTGAGCGGATTTGGTCTTGTGGCACGCAAGAAAAAAGAAGACTAATGTTTTAATCATTAAAGATTAAACAAAGGAATTCAATTTCATAAATGAAAACCCAACTAATCAAACGATTAGTTGGGTTTTTTATGTGGATTATCTATTTTTCCATGCCTGGTAACGGGTATCAATCAATAATTGGGTAAGGCGTCCCATGGTTTCCCTTTCTTCTGGAGTGAGGGATTGAGCTTGGACAAAGAGATGATGAATGTGTTCAAGCGCCTTTAAGGATGACAGGTCATTGATGGAGCTAATCCCAGCATCTAGAATGGTGCCAAAGAAGAGGTCGAAGTAGAGCTGAAGCTCCTCGTCAGGGACTGTTGCCACCCATTCTTTGAAAGTTGTGTCAACTTGTTGACTATCACTGTTGATTTTATCCAGTTGGACGAAGTGCTTGTCCTCAATCTGCCAACTAAAGGTATCGTGCTGGGCGATACCACCTAAGGCAGTACTGTGCACGATGATTTGGTGGTTAGGGATTTCCATCATCATACCGATAATGGAACCTTGTGGGATGAAGACCTTGGTTCTATCCATTATCCTTTGATAGCCCTCGGTTTGTGTCAGTTCTTTGTGAAGACCAGGCGCATCAAAGGTATAAACTGCTGTGATTTGATTTTGCAAGCTTTGCTCAATTTGGCTAGCAGCATAGATGGCTAAATTTCCTCCCTTGGAATGCCCAGCCAGAATGATCTTTTGCTTAGGATGTTGGACAAAAAAGTTCTTTAAATAGCGGAGGGCATGCTTTTGAGCAGGAATTTCCTTCATATAGGTTAGGTGAAAATCTTCCTTCCAGCCAATGATACTGTCATCAGTCCCACGAAAGACAATCAGATAAGTATCGAGAGTGAGGCGGTATATCATAGCAGCAAATTGCTTTTGCAGCTCAGGGTCGATGTCATTGATAAAATGGGAGAGTTTGCAATTTTTGAAGCGTTTGTGTCGAGCTAATTCATCCAATAACTGGAGGCGATTTTTACTGGTCAACATGTTAGGCTCCCTTGGAACCTGAGGAGCTAGGTCTAAAAGTCGCTGAGGAGTTGTGGAGACCAGATTATCAAAGGAGAGATAGGTGATTTCTGTTAAGGCTAGAATATCTAACTCATTCAAAGGTAGGTCGTAAAAGGAATCGTATGCGACATCTTTCAGATAATCAAAAATATTGGCCATAATAGCTCCTTTCTTTTGATTTATCTTATCACAATCACATAGAATTTACTAGTTGGTTTGTACGAGCTCTCTACATACCGACCTATAATGGTATGATTCAGATATATAGAAGACAGTTTGCTTTTATTTCAAACCTCTAAACATACTTGTTTGTATCTGTTTGTCGTCAATCCCATTCTCTTTTAAGAAATTTTTCATCTCATTTATATCATCAGGTTGGCCGGTTAAGAGATAAATAGCTTGGTTACCGTATTTCACAACCGCATTTTTTAAAAATGCTTGGCTTTGAGAAAAGGTTTCGCTAGTTTTATAAGTTAGATTCGGATTATTCTTACTAAGCTCTCTTAACTCATTATCAAAAATGTTTACTCCTTTGTCTAAATGATTAAGAATGATGGAGCGCTTACCAGCCCACTCTTTCACAACTGGACGTAGAGTAGAAATACCGACATCAGAGGCAAAACAAACCAGTGCTTGGTCATTGTCTTTAACAGATAAAGACGTCTCCAGCCAACTCATCTCAATTTTACTACTAGCTGGTAAATGTGTTAAGGTTTCCTTAAACACGCTACCACTATTATGAGTTACAATAAGAATTTCATCCTCATCAGGAGTGGAAGCAAGGGTTAGCCATCGGCTAGTCTGATCCTCCTTTACTGGACTTTTGTCTGGACCAAACGAGCTGTCAGGAAGCTTAAACTGAGCATAGGAGCCAGCTTTCCATATTTGATTTTTTGGTTTTGTGATGTGAACTAAATACAAATCTCCGCTGGGATTCTCAATGGATTTTATCGATAAAGTTTGACTTCGTCCAAGATAGGTAATGATTCCCCAAGATATAAAGCCGAGCACTCCAAGTGTAGTTAGAATAATTATGAACATTTTTTTCCCTCGTTTCATTTTTAACTCCTATAGTGTAGTAATTTTCTATGAATGAATAATATTTTTTTTCATTCAATGTTTTCCAAAAAAATAAAGAAAAGATTTCTTTATTTCAGTATTCCTTTAATGAAGTTGGTTGCTAGTATTTCTACAGTTTTGCTAATATCTGGAAAATCATTTTCTGTGATATGCATATCCATGTAGTAAAATAGGTTGTAAACTTGTAAAATATCTTGAATTTTTTCTGGAGAATGGCCTTCAGCCTGCAAACGATGAGTAAAGGTTTTCACGAGAAATTGATGAAATGGATTCGTGACTTTTCCTTCTTCTGAGGAATAGTAGCTATGTAACTCATCTGCTATGGCAGGATTGTACCATTCTGAAAGGATTTTATTGGAAGAAACGAGTGCTCTGGATTGAGCAAAGAGTTGACTAATAAGATTAATCATATCAATTTCCCAATCCAGTTCTTCGATCATAGTTTGGCGAACACGGTTGTTTTCATCAATATAGATATCTAAAAAAATAGCTTCTTTACTTTCGTAATAGTTATAAAAAGATCCGACTGCCATATGAGCTTGTCTAGCAATTTCTGAAATTCCTGTCGCCTTGTATCCTTTTTTTGAAAAAACTTCATAAGCTGCGGATTTCAAAGCCTGTTTTTTGTCCAATTTGATTCACCTCTTTTCTGAATGAATATTAAATGTTGTTCATTCATATCTTAACAAATCTTTTTCAGATTGTCAATCTGAAAGCTAGAACTTTTTACGGATACCACTCGATAAGGAGCTTTTCAATGTTAGAAGAGTATAGAGTGTCGTTTTAACTACACTCAAGGTTTGGAAGAATAGATATAAATTTTGGTTAAGGGGATGGATAAAAGAACTGAAATGAAGGTTGAAAAAATTAAAAATAAAAGGGTAAGGCTGGCACTATGTCTGAAAATAAGGTATGATATCAATGGGGTTATTCACTATCTGTTTTTAAGCTGTTGTGACAAGGAAATGTCAAAAAAGTATTAGATACTAAGCCCTCTATTTATACTAAAGGATTTAAGACTCCTAAAATTAGCAAAGGAGAATCAGATGCACAAGATTTTATTAGTAGAGGATGATCAGGTTATTCGTCAACAAGTCGGAAAAATGCTCTCTGAATGGGGATTTGAAGTGGTTCTGGTAGAAGACTTTATGGAAGTTTTGAGTCTTTTTGTCCAGTCGGAACCTCATCTGGTCCTCATGGATATTGGACTGCCCTTGTTTAATGGCTATCACTGGTGTCAGGAGATTCGCAAGATTTCCAAGGTACCCATCATGTTTCTGTCTTCGAGAGACCAGGCTATGGATATCGTCATGGCAATCAATATGGGGGCGGATGACTTTGTGACCAAGCCTTTTGACCAGCAGGTCCTTCTAGCCAAGGTTCAGGGCTTGTTGCGCCGTTCCTATGAGTTTGGGCGTGACGAGAGTTTACTGGAATATGCTGGTGTTATCCTTAATACCAAATCCATGGATTTACATTATCAAGGGCAAGTCTTGAATTTGACCAAGAATGAATTCCAGATTTTACGAGTATTGTTTGAGCATGCGGGCAATATTGTAGCGCGTGATGACCTCATGCGTGAACTTTGGAACAGTGACTTTTTTATTGATGATAATACGCTCTCTGTTAATGTGGCTCGTTTGCGTAAAAAATTGGAAGAGCAGGGCTTGGTAGGATTTATCGAGACCAAGAAAGGGATAGGGTACGGATTAAAGCATGCTTGATTGGAAACTATTTTTTCTAGCCTATCTGCGCTCCCGTAGTCGTCTGTTTGTCTATCTGCTTGCTTTAGCATTTCTAGTTTTGCTCTTTCAGTTTTTATTTGCCAGTTTGGGAATTTACTTTCTCTACTTTTTCCTGCTGTTTTGCTTTGTAACCATCTTATTTTTCACTTGGGACATATTGGTGGAAATGCAGGTCTATCGCCAGGAAATTCTCTATGGGGATAGGGAAGCTCAGTCTCCTTTGGAAAGAGCCTTGGCTGAAAAATTAGAAGCGCGTGAGATGGAACTCTATCAGCAGAGGTCAGATTCAGAAAGAAAACTGACGGATTTGCTGGATTACTATACCTTGTGGGTCCATCAGATAAAGACCCCCATTGCAGCCAGTCAACTCTTAGTTGCAGAAGTAGCCGACCGCCAACTGAAGCAGCAATTAGAACAGGAAATTTTCAAAATCGACTCCTATACTAATCTAGTCTTACAGTACCTGCGTTTAGAAAGTTTTCATGATGATTTGGTCTTAAAGCAGGTGCAAATTGAGGACTTGGTTAAGGAAATAATTCGTAAATATGCTCTTTTCTTTATTCAAAAAGGCCTAAATGTCAATCTACATGACCTTGATAAAGAAATCGTGACGGATAAGAAGTGGCTACTAGTGGTTATTGAGCAAATCATCTCAAACAGTCTCAAGTACACCAAGGAAGGTGGTCTGGAGATTTATATGGAGGGGCAAGAGCTTTGTATCAAGGATACAGGAATCGGGATAAAAAACAGTGATGTCCTCCGAGTCTTTGAACGTGGTTTCTCAGGATATAATGGCCGCCTAACCCAGCAGTCATCTGGACTTGGTCTCTACCTATCTAAGAAAATTTCTGAAGAACTGGGGCACCAGATTCGCATCGAGTCTGAGGTCGGTACAGGAACGATAGTGCGGATTCAGTTTGCTCAAGTGAACTTAGTCCTTGAGTGAGAAGAGACAATGAGTTTTTACCCAATCTCTTTTTGCTATATTTCAGGATATTTGAAGACTGTTTTTTACAAAATCAATAATAGAATTTTTAATACGGAATATAGTATAAATACTGGTTCAAAGTGAAGTTTTGTATGCTTTATACTTTTGTTGAGTATAAAATCTATAAACTAAGGGTGAATTACAAAAATTAATTTGAGATGAAGTGAATTGTAGACTTGGGAAATGTCTCCTATTCGATTTCAGAATGAATCGTTGATACAGGATTAAAAGAACTGCAGCTTTCTTTATATTTTGAATGATAGTAAAAACTGCAGAACTTGTGTGATTTACAATTATTGCACTCAATGTCTGAGTATCGCACTGTCTGAAATAAGGAATAGTAGAGATTGTTCTGAGATATGTAAAAAAACGCATTAGCAAGGAGTATCGTATATGCTACCATATCTTAAAACTATTAGATGGTATCTCTTCTTTAATTTTCTTTTTGGTGTAGTATCGAATATCTGCACAGCTTTGTTACCGTATTTCACGCAGGCATTAATCAAAGGGGATTATCAAGTAGCTCTATATGGTTACTCTATGTCAGTGGCTGGCTATTTGAGTTGTAACTATATCCAAATGATACTTGATTGGAAGCAGGGGATTATCTTTTCGACTACTTTGAAAAATGAGTGGTTTCGTTCACTTCTGGGACTCAGTCACCACGATTTCAAGCAGAAAACAGTAGCAGAGTATATTTCCTATCAATCTAATGACCTAGATTCGTTGGAAAAGGATTACCTTCCTCCATTGATGAGTTTTATCAAACAAATTTTACGTATCATCATTTACGCTTTCATTATTAGCAGAACAATTAATCCTATTGTATCATTGATTTTAATCTTTTCTACTGGAATTAGTATTCAAATTCCTAAAATCGTTGGGAAGTTGACCGCTAATCGCAGACAGGTTTACTTGAAAAAACAAGGAGATTACTATCGAACTTTGGAGGATTTGCTCATGGGACATCATTTGGTAAATAAACTAACTATGTCGCATTTTTTGAATCAACAAAAGAGTTCTCTAAAGAATTTGCAGGATAAGTATTTTAAGTATGGTTTGACAAAAATTACTGGCATCTTATTGACAGGTGTTTCTTTTGAATTCATTAGTCTTGTTCTGTTTATTTATTTAGCCTACTCTCTATCTCACCAGCAACTCGGTATTCCTGAGGTGGTGGCGAGTTTCGGATATATTAATGCTTTTTCTGAACCAATACAGGAAATCCTTTATGATTTACAAATGTTAGAGTCCGTAAAGCCTGTAATCAAGAGTTTTCAAAACATTGTTGGGAGACCCGTTTCAGTTCAAGCACCTCAACATTCTTTTGATACGATTATTTTGAAAAATATTTCCAAACAACTGGGAGAATCAAAATTGATAATTACTTCCGCTACGATTCAAAAAGGGGATAAAATTGCGCTTATTGGTAAGAATGGGTCTGGAAAAAGTAGTCTTCTCAACATTTTAAATGGAACAGATGAAGATTTTGAAGGACAAATTGTGCTAGATGGGCTTGTTTTGGACCATCTTTGGGGAAGATTCGGTATGATTCTGCAACAAGAACATACATTTATTTCAAGTTATGAAAATAATGTAACGCTATTCAATAGTTTCAATGAAAAATTCAGAGAAGAAGATTTTGAAAAAATTCCACCACAATCCCTGTCAGGTGGTCAGCAACAACGAATGTATTTAAATCGTGAGAAAAATCGTAAAAATCCATTGCTTATCCTAGACGAACCTTTCTCTGCCTTGGATACTAATCAGTTTAAAATGGAATTGGAAAGAGTTCTGGAACTACCAAGTGCCGTCATTGTTACTTTACATCGCCAAAACGAATTATTAAGTAAGTTTGACCAAGTTTGGGAAATTAAGAATGGAGAACTTGTAATTTTGAAATAGCTAAATTATAAAGAATAAAACGCATAGTATCAAGGTTCTTCTGATATCGTTTTTCTTCTTCGGATAAGGATACAAAAATTTCTTCCTTTCTCTATCTTTTAAATTAATTGATTTCTTCAGAGAAAGACTGTAAAATTTTTGATATAATGTTAAGAAGGGACTGATTCAAGACAGTCATATCTGGTCTTTCTTCCAGTCATTTTTCAAACAATATCAGTTGATAATCAGCTTAAATCAGATCTATCAGTTTGTCTATCTTTCTCTGATGGAGATCATGTCCTATCTTCACTTTGATTATTGGAAAAAACGGCTCGGTCAGGAGCTAGTATGAATAAGGAGAACAAATGAGACGTTTAAAAATGTTATGGCATATTATACAGGTTACGGGTTTTACTCGGTTTGCTCTGAGTTTTGTGACCTTTGTTTTTGGGTCAGGAGGCGTGCTTTTCCTAGTTGAACCTGCTATCACAAATTACGGAGACGGTCTTTGGTATGCTTTTGTGACTTCGACGACTGTCGGCTACGGGGATCTCCTAGCTGTGACCTTGATTGGAAGGATTACCAGTGTCTTCTTGACGATTTATGGGCTCATATTTTTTGGCTGTTTATCAGCTGTTATTATTAATTATTATACCGATTTAAATAAGGAAAGAGGAGAGGACAAATGACTGCCAATTATTCAACACGGGAATACCGTGAGAAATTATACGATGACCTTCATGTCCGATTAAGAGATACAGTGATTTTGATGTGTGCGATTTTTATTGCCTCTATCGGTCTAAATATGAATTCAACAGCTGTTATTATTGGAGCCATGTTAATTTCACCTCTCATGACACCGATTGTTGGACTGGGATTCGGTTTAGCTATTTTTGATACGCGTTTAATCAAGCAATCTCTAGAGGTTTTATTTACTCAAGTATTGGTTAGCTTGCTTGTCTCGGCTCTGTATTTCTGGATTTCTCCCTTATCTTATGAAAGTAGCGAATTGATTGCACGAACCTCTCCAACCATTTGGGATGTTCTTATTGCTATTGCTGGTGGGATAGCAGGTGTAATTGGGTCAAGGAAAAAAGAAGCAAACAATATCGTGCCAGGAGTAGCCATTGCAACAGCTCTGATGCCACCTATCTGTACTGCAGGTTACGGTTTAGCTAATGGAAATGTACGATTTTTATTTGGAGCTCTTTATCTTTTCTTGATCAACTGTGTCTTTATCATGCTAATCAACATTGTTGGAACAAGAATTTTGATGAGAAAATCTCCCTTAAGTTCATTTAAAGAGTTAAATATTAAAATGAGAATTGGATTGATATCCTTGATTGTATTATTGATTCTTCCAGCCAGCTATTCAGCAGTCACTCTGACGATAGACCAAGCGCGAAAAGAAGGAATCAAGCAGTTTGTAGGAAAAGAGTTTGCCAATCATACGGTCATTAATCAAGTCTACAAGTCAAGGGACAATGAATTGGTCTTGACGGTTGTTGGAGATCCGATTTCAGAAGAAGAATTAGAAACGCTCCACCAAAAACAAGCCTCATACGGTATTCAATCTGTTCAATTGAAAGTCAATCAAGTTCATAATTCGACAAAACTAGACAGTGATTCGACCAAGGAATTTTATGAAACCATTAACAAGTATATCGATCAAAAACTCTCTGAAAAGGATTCACAAAAAGATCTCGTAAAAGAAAATGAAGCAGATAAGGATTAAGGATATTAACCTTATCTAACTCATGAAAGCAAATCTTGGGAGGATATCATTTGTGGTGGTTTGACCAATCACTACTAGCTCAGGTCAAATAAAATATAAAAAAGCAACAGCTGAAATAGTTGTTGCTTTTTCTGGCTCTGAAAAATGTTTCTCAGACTGTGATTGTTTTATTTCTCAACGCGTGATTTGTTGGCGATATCAGCTAGGATAGCTTGAACAAAGTCATCAACTGAGACAGTTTGTGTTTCTTTTTGGCCATAGCGACGAACGTTAACAGTTCCGTCTTCCATTTCCTTGTCTCCAACGATCAATTGGTAAGGAATCTTGCTTGTTTGTGACGCACGGATCTTGAACTGCATTTTTTCATTGCGCTCATCTACATCTGCACGGACACCACGGTCACGGAGTTTTTTAGCTACTTCCCATGCGTAGTCCACGTGTTTTTCGTTAGATACTGGGATGAGGGTTACTTGGTGAGGTGCTAGCCATGTTGGGAAGGCACCCTTGTAGTTCTCAATCAAGATAGCTGTGAAGCGTTCCATAGTTGAGATAACTCCACGGTGGATCATAACTGGACGGTGCTCTTCACCATCAGCTCCGATATATTTAAGGTCGAAGCGTTCTGGAAGCAAGAAGTCAAGTTGGATAGTAGAAAGAGTTTCTTCTTTTCCAAGAGCGGTCTTAACTTGAATATCCAATTTTGGTCCGTAGAAGGCTGCTTCACCTTCGGCTTCAAAGTAGTCCACGCCCATTTCATCAAGGGCTGCACGAAGCATGGTTTGAGCATTTTCCCACATCTCATCATTATCAAAGTACTTATGAGTATCTTGAGGGTCACGAAGAGAGAGGCGGAAGCGGTATTCATTCAAGTTGAAGTCTTCATAAACATCGATAATCAACTGAAGAGCACGTTGGAATTCTTCTTGGATTTGTTCTGGAGTCACAAAGAGGTGACCGTCGTTAAGAGACATTTCACGTACACGTTGAAGACCAGTAAGGGAACCAGATTTTTCGTAGCGGTGCATCATACCGATTTCAGCGATACGGATTGGCAACTCACGGTAAGAGTGAATATGATGTTTGAAGACTTGGATGTGGTGCGGACAGTTCATTGGACGAAGGACAAATTCTTCCCCGTCACCCATGTCCATAGTTGGGAACATGTCTTCTTGGTAATGATCCCAGTGACCAGAAGTCTTGTAAAGCTCAACTGAAGCAAGTGGTGGAGTATAAACGTGTTGGTAGCCAGAAGCTAGCTCTTTGTCAACGATGTAGCGTTCCAACTCACGACGAATAGTCGCACCATTTGGCAACCAGAATGGAAGTCCTTGACCAACCTCTTGTGAAATCATAAAGAGGTCAAGCTCTTTACCAAGTTTACGGTGGTCACGTTCTTTGGCTTCTTCACGCATTTGGAGGTAGTTTTTCAAGTCTTTCTTGTCAAACCAAGCTGTACCATAGATACGTTGCATCATAGCGTTGTCGCTATTTCCACGCCAGTAAGCACCTGCTACATGGAGAAGGTGGAAGATTTGGATACGGCCTGTTGATGGGACGTGTGGGCCACGGCAAAGGTCTACATACTCACCTTGACGATAGATAGTCAAACCACCTTCGTCTTCAGAGTGTTCTTCAATCAATTCCAACTTGTAAGGGTCGTTCTTGAAGATTTCACGTGCCTCGTCTTTAGTCACTTCTTCACGGATTGATGGGAAGTTTTCTTTGACAATTTTTTGCATTTCTTCTTCGATACGAGGAAGGTCTTCGTTAGAGATTTGACCAGCTGTGTTGTCAGTATCGTAGTAGAAGCCGTCTTCGATGGCTGGACCAACTCCCAAGTGAATGTCTGGGAAAAGACGACGAGCTGCTTGGGCGAACAAGTGAGCAGCTGAGTGACGCAAGATTGGAAGGGCATCTTCGTGATCAGGTGTCACGATTTCAATGCTTCCATCTTCAGTGATAGCACGAGTAGTGTCGATGAGTTTGCCGTTGAATTTACCAGCCAAGGCCTTTTTAGCTAGGGAATTGCTGATAGATTGGGCAATTTCAAAAGTTGTAACGCCAGATTCGAATTCACGAACAGCGCCATCTGGGAAAGTAATGTTAATCATGATGTTCTCCTTACTTATATTATTGACGAATGTGTTAACCCTATTCTGAAAACAGGGACAGAGGACTGTGAAAGCTAGAAAAACAAAAAGCGACATCCTCGAAAGGACGTCGCAACGTGGTTCCACCTTCATTTATGTTCCTCAAAAGAGAGGGACACCTCTGATTGGCTCTAACGTGGCCACCGTTTTATGTTTGCATAAAAGTCAGTAGAGTAGTATCAGTATAGGCTTTCTATGCGTTTCCAGCAACCACGCACTCTCTAGTAGAAAGGGACTAAGTGACTTGTCTCTATGGATTATTATAGCATGATTGTGAAAATTTTCAAGATATTTGTAGATTTTTTTGAATTTTCTTCATTGAAAAAGTGCTTGCTATGCTTTGTTAGGAGTAATGTAAAATAATCTTTTTGATAAGTTTTTACCTTGATAAAAGTAGTGTTCTGGATTTAGTAAGAGTGGGTTAAAGGTGACTATTAAACAGTATTTTTTGTTATAATATTAAAAAGATATATAAGAGGAAATGAGGAGAAAGAATGACAAAAATAGCTCTTCTTTCAGATATTCATGGAAATACCACCGCCTTGGAGGCTGTTTTGGCAGATGCTCGGCAGCTAGGAGTGGATGAATACTGGCTTTTGGGAGACATTCTCATGCCAGGGACAGGGCGTAGAAGAATTTTGGACTTGTTGGCTCAACTACCGATTACGGCTAGAGTTTTGGGAAACTGGGAAGACAGTCTTTGGCATGGTGTCCGTAAGGAATTGGATAGTACTCGTCCCAGTCAACGCTATCTCTTGCGCCAGTGCCAGTATGTTTTAGAGGAAATTTCCCTAGAAGAAATTGAACTGCTCCACAATCAACCTCTACAGATTCATCGTCAGTTTGGGGATTTGACGGTAGGAATTAGCCACCATCTTCCTGATAAGAACTGGGGGAGAGAGTTGATTCATACTGGAGCGCAAGAGGATTTTGACCGCTTGGTGACCAATCCACCTTGTGATATCGCTGTATATGGTCATATTCATCAGCAGTTGCTTCGTTACGGGACTGGTGGGCAATTGATTGTCAATCCAGGTTCGATTGGGCAACCTTTCTTTCTAGATACCCATTTGCGGAAGGACTTGCGAGCCCAGTATATGGTTTTGGAGTTCGATGATAAGGGCTTGGTAGATATGGACTTCCGACGGGTAGACTACGATGTGGCAGCTGAATTGCAGTTGGCTAAAGACCTCAAACTTCCCTATTTTGAGGTTTATTATGAAAGTCTGGTCAATGGTATCCACCATACTCATCATCAGGAATTTTTGAGAGAATTGGCCCAGCAAGAGGGCTACGATAGGGAGTTAGATGCCTGGTTGAAAAGTGGTAACGATTGACATTACAACTAAAAAGGGTATAATAATAGAAAAAGAAGAGTAGAGGCAGGGTAGCCTCGTAAAAAGGAGAAGAGGATGCAAATTCCAAGTAGATTTACCATTGCGACTCATATGCTGATAATCATTGCCCTCAAGGGAAAGGAAAGCAAGGTGACCAGTGATTTTCTGGCTGCTAGTGTCGGGGTCAATCCAGTCATTATCAGAAAGACCTTGTCCCAGTTGAAGAAGGCAGAGCTGATTTCAGTAGCGCGTGGAACAGGTGGGACAGAGATTGTCAAGGATCTCAAAGACATTAGTCTATTAGATGTTTATCAGGCTGTTGAGTGTCTTGGTAAGACTGGTCAACTCTTTAGTTTTCATGACAATCCAAATCCAAATTGCCCAGTTGGAGCCCATATTCATGATGTTTTGGATCAAAAATTGGAGAGAATCCAGCTGGCTATGGAGGCAGAGCTTGGTCAGACTAGCTTAGAGCAAGTCGTGGCCGACGCAGAGAGTCAGATGAAGGATTAAGAGGGATAGATGCCTGCAAATGAAACTCAAAACACTGCTAGAGAAATCTGGCAGTGTTTTTAAGTATTTGTGTAGAAAAAACTCCTGGGAAATTCCAGGAGAGTATGAGTAATTATTTGAATTTGAATCCTTCGTATATAAGCTCTGTTTTTGGATTTTGTTTCTTAATCTGTTTGGCAAGTGACTTCATCATAGAAAGAGGACCACACATATAGACGCTTGCATGTTTGGGTACTTCTTTTTGTTCAAAATTAAGATAGCCGTCTTTCCTACTGTCTACTAGATGGAGTTCAAAATTAGGGTTTTTCTGAGCATAGTCACGGAGTAAATCTAGATAGACTGCATTTTCCTCACCACGGAAGCTATAGTAGAAGTGAACCTGTTTATCTAAAATAGGATGTTCACGGATGTAAGAGATAAAGGGGGTAATCCCAATACCTCCAGCAATCCAAACCTGATTTTCTCGTCCTTCTTCTATAATCATGTGTCCGTATGCTCTGTCTACGCTTACTTTGCTGCCGACTTGAAGATTATCATAGATATTCTTGGTATGGTCACCTGAATTTTTAACAGTAAAGTAAAGAGTTTGACCATGACCCCCTGAGATAGAAAAGGGATGCGGAGCACTTTCAAAACCTTCTTGGAAAATCTTTAGGAAGGCAAATTGTCCTGCTTGATAGTTGAAAGGTCTGCTAAGATGGATTTGAATTTCTCTAGTATCGTGATTTAATCGTTTGAGATTGGTAATTTTCCCTAGATAGGGGAAGGAAATCTTTTGATAAAGGAAGATGATATAAAAACCAGCCAGTAATCCTAATAGGGCATAGCTACCAACAAGAAAACTTAGAAGATTAAATGTAAGGAGACGATTGCCCATCATCATGTAGACATGAAAGAGTCCAAAAATATAGGCTAGGTAAACCAGGCGGTGAATCCATCGCCAAGCTTCGTATTGGATGTATTTGCCTAAATAGGCGACAAGGATGATACTGACAAAGATATAGATGGCAAGGTTGCCAAATTGAGCAGCTAAACGAGAGCCCCACAAACCGCCCATACTGAAGTTATGAAAGATGAGTAGGATGATGGAGAGAAAGGCTGTGAATTTGTGGACAGTGTAGACCTTCTCCAAACCGTGAAACCAGTTTTCTAGTAGTGGGAGACGAGTGGCTAGGATAAAAGTCAGAGATAGGCTTGTTAAAGCTAGTCCTGGAATCATGAATTGGGGAGAAGTGTTCATCCAAGTCAAAATAGTCAAGACAAAACTAGCTATGATAAAGAGTAGTCCTTTGAGTGATTTCATAGAAAATTCCATTTCATTTAGCTTTCGATTTGTTGTAAACAAATTTGTTACATTTTATCATAGAAAAAGTATGGTGTCAAATTGAGGTCTATAAATATCTACTATCATCAAAAAAACTCTCCAATTTAACTGGAGAGTTGCTGTTTATACTCAATGAAAATCAAAGAGCAAACTAGGAAGCTAGCCGCAGGTTGTACTTGAGTACGGTAAGGCGACGCTGACGTGGTTTGAATTTGATTTTCGAAGAGTATTATTCTGCGGCTTGTTGCCAACGTTTTGCTAGCATATGAGACAGGCTAGAAATTGTTAGGTTAAAGCTGAAGTAGATGAGGGCAATCAGAATATAAAGACTGAAGACTTGCTCTGGTTCAAAATAACGGCCCATGAGAATTTGGCTGGCTCCAAAGAGTTCTTGTAGGGCGATAACAGAGTAGAGGAGGCTGGTATCCTTAATCACGGTAACAAACTGAGAAATGATGGCTGGTAGCATTTTACGAATAGCTTGTGGGAGAATGATGTGGTAGAGGATTTGGGCTGAGGTGAATCCTTGCGACATTCCTGCTTCGTACTGTCCCTTGTCTACGGCATTGAGGCCACCTCGGATAATCTCAGCTAGGGCTGCTGATGTAAAGAGGGTGAAGGCAGTGATTCCTGCTGGTGTTGACTTCATCTTGAAAACCAAAAAGATGGTGAAAATCCAGAGGAGGTTGGGAACGTTACGCACAAACTCGATGTAAATGCTGGAGATGATTCGTAAGACAGGATTTTTGCCATTTCTCATGACGGCTAGCACCGTTCCGATAAGGGTAGAGAGGACGATGGCAATCAGAGAAATGTAGAGGGTCAAGCCAAATCCTTTAAAGATAAAGACTAGGTTATCTGGGGTCAAAACTTCTAAAATGGATTCCATAGTAACCTCCTAAAGTGAATAGGCTTTTTTGTTGGCTTGCTCCATCTTGCGACCAAACTGGGCAACAGGGAAGCATAGAGAAAAGTAGAGCAGGGCAGCGCCTAGAAAGGCTGGAATGTAGTTTCCGTTAAGAGCTGACCAAGACTTGGTCACAAACATCAAGTCGACTCCAGAGATGATAGCGACTGTAGAGGTATTCTTGATGAGGTTGACGATTTGGTTGGTCAAAGGTGGGAGAATGATACGGAAAGCCTGAGGCAAGATAATCAAACGCATAGCACTGATATAGGTAAAACCTTGCGACAAGGCGGCTTCCATCTGACCGCTAGGAATAGACTGAATACCTGAGCGAATAACCTCAGCGATATAGGCACCGTGATAGAGCCCTACACAGAGAACAGCTGTCCAATAAATCGGAATCATGATGGTGTGGTCACTGATAAGAGGTAGGCCATAAAAAACGATGACAAACTGCACCAAGAGGGGAGTGTTTTGGTAAAATTCAACAAAGATGCGAGCCAAAATTCTCAAAATTGGACGTTTACTGGTCGACATGGCTCCAAAGAAGATGCCTAAGACCATGGCTAGGATAAAGGATCCGATCGCTAGGGCAAGAGTGAAGAGGAATCCATTGAAAAATTGTCCAAAATCCTGAAAATAGGCTGTCCAAGATGATAAATCCATAGGGTGTCCTCCTTAATCTGCAGTATGGCTAGATGGTTTCAGCTTGTAGCGGTCATAAAGTTTTTGCAAACTACCATCCTTGCTCCATTTAGTAACCAAGTTATCAAGATAGTCGTTGAGCTCTGTATTTGATTTCTTGGTAACGATACCGTAGTCAGATGGCTTGAAACTATCATCTAGCAGTTCTGTTCGTTTACTGATATAACCAGATAGGATAGAGCGGTCAACGGAAAAGGCATCAATACGGTGAGCATGAAGGGAAGTAATCAATTCTGGGTAGGAACCAAGTTCGACGAATTTAAAGGTCAAGCCTTTCTTTTTACCTAGTTCGGTAATCAAGCGTTGAGTAATGGAACCTTGGGCAACACCGATGGTTTTTCCGTTTAGGTCCTCAATGCTTTTGATTTTGGCAGACTTATTGACCAAAAAGCCAGAAGCATCTGTGTAGTAAGGGCTGGTGAAGTTGTAGAGTTTTTTACGTTCGTCTGTGATGGTAAAGGTTGCGATATCCATATCGACTTGTTCATTGTCTAGAAGGGGTCCACGGGTTTGAGCGGTAACAGGCACATAACGAACCTTAACCTTGAGCTCATCAGCTACCATCTTGGCCAAGTCGGTTTCGATACCAGAATAGGTCCCTGTCTTAGGATCCTTGTAGCCAAAATTGGGAACGTCTTGTTTCACACCGACAACTAGCTCGCCTCTCTTTTGAATGTCTGCGACACTGGTATCAGCCAGGACTGGTTTTGCAGCAGCAAGGCCGAAAAGGCTAATCAATATTGCTGATAAAAAGAATTTCTTTTTCATAGGCGCCTCCTTATTTGACTTTGTCACTTTCGTGGTTGATAATTTTGCTGAGGAATTGTTGAGCACGAGGTTCGCTTGGATTGTCGAAAAAGTCATCGACATCGGTCGTATCTACTAAAACCTCTCCGTCAGCCATAAAGATGATTCGGTCAGCAACTTCACGGGCGAAGCCCATTTCATGGGTAACGACAATCATATTCATACCCTCGTGGGCCAATTTTTGCATAACTGCCAGAACGTCACCGATGGTTTCAGGGTCAAGGGCAGATGTTGGTTCATCGAAGAGGAGGAGCTCCGGATGCATAGCGAGTCCACGTGCGATGGCGATTCGTTGTTTTTGTCCACCAGAAAGCATGGCTGGATAAGAATCTTTCTTGTCCCACATATTTACAAATTCCAGATATTTTTGGGCTGTCTTTTCAGCTTCTTTTTTATCAATTCCTAGAACTTTTATGGGAGCAAGTGTTACGTTTTCTAACACTGTTTTATGCGGATAGAGGTTAAAATGTTGGAAAACCATGCCGACTTCCTTACGTAGAGGCACTAAATCTTTCTGGCTAGCACCAGCAACTTGGTGACCATTTACTAGAAGACTGCCTTTGTCGATAGCCTCTAAACCATTAATCGTACGGATAAGAGTGGACTTCCCAGAACCAGAAGGTCCAAGGAGGACAACGACTTGCCCTTTTTCAAAATGGAGATTGATGTCGCGGAGTGCGTGGTAGTCTCCGTAATATTTTTCGACGTGTTCAAATTCTACTAAAGCCATAAGGAATCTCCTTTGTGTTAGATTTTATAACATGATTCTACACCAAAAGATTTTTCTTGTCAAATCATATCAGAAAAAAATTAGTAAAATTTTTGTAGAAAGCAATCAGGATAGAGAAAAAGCCTAAATCATGTTATAATGAAGCAATAGAATTCTTAGAAAGAGTGGATGTCTTTTTGATAACACCTACTTATGAATGGCAGTTTGCCCCGCAGGTAGAAGATGCGGATTTTACAAAGATAGCCAAGAAGGCTGGACTGGGTCCTGAGGTGGCTCGGTTATTATTTGAAAGAGGGATTCAGAACCAAGAAAGTCTGAAGAAGTTTTTAGAACCTTCCTTGGAGGACTTGCACGACCCTTATCTGCTCCATGATATGGATAAGGCAGTGGAACGGATTCGTCAGGCTATTGAAGAAGGGGAAAATATCCTCGTTTACGGTGATTATGATGCGGATGGTATGACTTCGGCTTCGATTGTTAAGGAAAGTTTGGAACAGCTTGGTGCCGAGTGCCGAGTTTATCTTCCCAATCGTTTTACCGACGGTTATGGACCTAATGCCAGTGTTTACAAATATTTTATCGAGCAAGAAGGAATTTCCTTGATTGTGACGGTGGATAATGGAGTTGCTGGTCATGAGGCTATTGAATTGGCCCAGTCTATGGGAGTAGATGTCATTGTGACTGACCATCATTCCATGCCTGAAACCCTGCCTGATGCCTATGCCATCGTTCACCCTGAACATCCGGATGCGAACTATCCTTTCAAATATTTGGCTGGTTGTGGAGTAGCTTTTAAGCTGGCTTGTGCCCTTTTAGAAGAAGTACAAGTGGAATTGCTTGATTTGGTCGCTATCGGAACTATTGCAGATATGGTGAGTTTGACGGATGAAAACCGTATCTTAGTTCAATATGGTCTGGAAATGTTGGGTCATACTCAGCGCATTGGTTTACAAGAAATGTTGGACATGGCTGGAATTGCCGCAAATGAAGTAACAGAAGAAACGGTTGGTTTTCAGATTGCCCCTCGTTTGAATGCCTTGGGCCGCTTGGATGATCCCAATCCTGCCATTGATTTGTTGACTGGCTTTGATGATGAGGAAGCTCACGAGATTGCTCTCATGATTCGTCAGAAAAACGAAGAGCGCAAGGAAATCGTCCAGTCTATCTATGAAGAAGCTAAGATCATGGTGGATCCTGAGAAGAAGGTTCAAGTCTTGGCCAAGGAGGGCTGGAATCCTGGGGTTCTAGGAATCGTGGCTGGTCGTTTGTTGGAAGAACTAGGGCAGACAGTTATCGTTCTCAATATAGAGGAAGGTCGTGCCAAGGGTAGTGCTCGTAGTGTGGAAGCGGTCGATATTTTTGAGTCTCTGGATCCTCATCGAGACCTCTTCATCGCATTTGGTGGCCATGCTGGCGCAGCAGGAATGACGCTGGAAGTGGAGAAACTCTCAGATTTATCTCAGGTTTTGGAAGATTATGTCCGTGAAAAAGGAGCGGATGCTGGTGGCAAGAACAAGTTAAATCTAGATGAAGAACTGGATTTGGAGACACTTAGCTTAGAAACGGTCAAAAGTTTTGAACGTTTAGCTCCCTTTGGAATGGACAATCAGAAACCTGTCTTTTATATCAAGAATTTTCAGGTCGAAAGTGCCCGTACTATGGGGGCAGGCAATGCCCATCTCAAGTTGAAAATTTCCAAAGGTGAGGCGAGTTTTGAAGTGGTGGCCTTCGGACAAGGTAGATGGGCAACAGAATTTGCTCAAACCAAGAATCTAGAGCTGGCAGTCAAATTGTCTGTCAACCAATGGAATGGCCAAACTGCCCTGCAGTTGATGATGGTGGATGCGCGTGTGGAGGGTGTTCAACTCTTTAACATCCGTGGGAAGAATGCAGTCTTGCCAGAAGGGGTTCCAGTCTTAGATTTTGCTGGAGAATTGCCAAATTTGGCGGCTAGTGATGCTGTGGTTGTAAAAACCATTCCTGAGGATATTACTCAGCTGAAGACCATTTTTCAGGAACAGAATTTCTCTGCTGTCTATTTCAAAAATGATATTGATAAGGCCTACTATCTGACAGGGTATGGGACTAGAGAGCAGTTTGCAAAATTGTACAAGACCATCTACCAGTTTCCAGAGTTTGATATTCGCTACAAGCTGAAGGATTTGGCAGCTTATCTTAATATCCAACAAATCTTGCTGGTTAAGATGATTCAAGTATTTGAAGAGCTAGGCTTTGTGACCATCAAAGATGGTGTCATGACAGTCAATAAAGAGGCACCAAAGCGGGAAATCGGAGAAAGTCAAATTTACCAAAATCTCAAACAAACCGTCAAAGACCAAGAAATGATGGCATTAGGAACTGTGCAAGAAATTTATGACTTTTTAATGGAAAAAGAGTAGATCATAGGAAAGAGTTGGGAAACCAGCTCTTTTTTGAAAACAAATCTTCATTTTGAAAATCATTAAAAAAATGGTATAATGGTAGGAAAAGATTCGGCTAAAAGTAGTGCTTTTAGAATAAGAGGGTAAGCAACCCTATAATCAAGATAAACTAAGCTTTCGGAGGAAAAATGAGTAATATCAGTTTAACAACACTTGGTGGTGTACGTGAAAACGGGAAAAATATGTATATCGCTGAAATCGATGGGTCTATTTTCGTTTTGGATGCAGGTCTGAAATACCCTGAAAATGAACAACTAGGGGTGGACGTGGTCATTCCCAATATGGACTACCTTTTTGAAAATAGCGACCGTATCGCTGGCGTCTTTTTGACCCATGGTCATGCGGATGCCATTGGTGCTCTGCCTTATCTCTTGGCTGAAGCCAAGGTACCTGTATTTGGGTCTGAGCTGACCATTGAGTTGGCCAAACTCTTTGTCAAAGGAAATGATGCGGTTAAGAAATTCAATGATTTCCATGTCATTGATGAGGATACGGAGATTGATTTTGGAGGGACTGTGGTGTCCTTCTTCCGTACAACCCACTCTATCCCAGAAAGTCTGGGTGTTGTCTTGAAGACAGCTGAAGGGAGCATCGTTTATACAGGTGACTTCAAATTTGACCAGACGGCTAGTGAATCCTATGCGACAGACTTCGCTCGTTTGGCAGAAATCGGTCGTGATGGAGTTCTAGCTCTTCTTAGCGATTCAGCAAATGCAGATAGCAATATCCAAGTGGCTAGCGAAAGTGAAGTTGGGGACGAGATCACTCAAACCATTTCGGACTGGGATGGTCGTATCATTGTTGCAGCAGTAGCCAGCAACCTCTCTCGTATCCAGCAGGTGTTTGACGCTGCGGATGCAACAGGTCGTCGTGTGGTCTTGACAGGATTCGATATTGAAAATATCGTCCGTACTGCTATTCGCCTTAAGAAATTGTCTCTAGCTAACGAGAGTCTTTTGATTAAGCCAAAAGATATGTCTCGCTTTGAAGACCATGAGTTGATTATCCTTGAGACAGGTCGTATGGGTGAGCCTATCAACGGTCTTCGCAAGATGTCGATTGGTCGTCACCGTTATGTGGAAATCAAGGACGGTGACCTAGTCTATATCGTAACCACTCCGTCTATCGCCAAAGAAGCAGTCATGGCGCGTGTGGAAAATATGATTTACCAAGCTGGTGGGGTTGTCAAACTGATCACCCAAAGCTTGCGCGTGTCAGGTCACGGAAATGCGCGTGATTTGCAGTTGATGATCAACCTCTTGCAACCCAAGTATCTCTTCCCGATTCAAGGGGAATACCGTGAGTTAGATGCTCATGCTAAGGCTGCTATGGCAGTTGGGATGTTGCCAGAACGCATTTTCATCCCTAAAAAGGGAACCAGTATGGCTTATGAGAATGGAGACTTTGTTCCAGCTGGCGCAGTTTCGGCAGGCGATGTTTTGATTGACGGGAATGCCATTGGTGATGTTGGAAATGTGGTTCTTCGTGACCGTAAGGTCTTGTCAGAGGATGGTATCTTCATTGTAGCAATCACCGTTAACCGTCGTGAGAAGAAAATTGTGGCCAAGGCTCGTGTTCACACGCGTGGATTTGTTTATCTCAAGAAGAGTCGCGATATTCTCCGTGAAAGTTCAGAATTGATTAACCAAACGGTAGAAGACTATCTTCAAGGAGATGACTTTGACTGGGCAGATCTTAAAGGGAAGGTTCGGGATAATCTGACCAAGTATCTCTTTGATCAAACCAAGCGTCGTCCAGCTATTTTACCAGTAGTCATGGAAGCAAAATAATCGTTGAAATAAACAGAGAGAAAGTCGAATGTCGGCTTTTTCTTATAGAAAAATAGAGGAAAAATTATGGCAGTAATGAAAATCGAGTATTACTCACAAGTTTTGGATATGGAATGGGGAGTGAATGTCCTCTATCCTGATGCTAATCGAGTGGAAGAGCCAGATTGTAAAGACATTCCAGTCTTGTACCTCTTGCACGGGATGTCTGGTAATCATAATAGTTGGCTCAAGCGGACCAACGTAGAACGCTTACTTCGAGGAACCAATCTCATCGTTGTTATGCCCAATACCAGCAACGGTTGGTATACCGATACCCAATATGGTTTTGACTACTACACAGCTCTAGCAGAGGAATTGCCACAGGTTCTGAAACGCTTCTTCCCTAATATGACCAGCAAGCGTGAAAAGACCTTTATCGCTGGTCTTTCCATGGGAGGCTACGGCTGCTTCAAACTGGCTCTTGCTACAAATCGTTTTTCTCATGCAGCTAGCTTTTCAGGTGCCCTTAGTTTTCAAGATTTTTCTCCTGAAAGCCAAAATCTGGGGACACCAGCTTACTGGAGAGGTGTGTTTGGAGATATTAAAGATTGGACAGCTAGCCCCTATTCTCTAGAAAGTCTGGCTAAAAAATCGGACAAAAAGACCAAGCTTTGGGCTTGGTGTGGCGAGCAGGATTTCTTGTATGAAGCCAATAATCTCTCAGTGAAAAATCTCAAAAAACTTGGATTTGATGTGACCTATAGCCATAGCGCTGGAACTCACGAGTGGTACTACTGGGAAAAACAATTGGAACGTTTTTTAGCAACCCTGCCAATTGACTTCAAATTAGAAGAGAGATTGTCATAATTTAGCTTTCTTTCAGCTTGTTTTAGTAAAATAGTCTTTATTTGCTAGAAAGGTGGAGAGACATGCGCTGGATTTTTCGTTTGATAGGGGCTTTCTTTTCTTTTTTGTGGCGTTTGTTTTGGCGCCTAGTTTGGATAGCCGTGCTCTTATGTGCTCTTGCTTTCGGACTTCTCTGGTATCTGAACGGGGATTTTCAAGGAGCGCTAAAGCAAGCAGAGCGGTCAGTAAAGATTGGTCAACAAAGTATCGGCCAATGGGGAAAAACAGGGCAACTGCCTAAGTTGAACCAGACAGATAGCCATCAACACTCTGAGGGAAGGTGGCCGCAGGCTTCAGCTCGTATTTACCTAGATCCTCAGATGGATTCAGGATTTCAAGAGGCGTATTTAGAAGCGATTCAGAACTGGAATCAAACTGGTGCTTTTAACTTTAAAGTTGTCACCGAGTCTAGCAAGGCAGATATTATGGCTACGGAGATGAATGACGGAGGCACTCCTGTGGCAGGAGAGGCAGAAAGTCAGACCAATCTCTTGACGGGTCAATTCTTGTCTGTAACGGTGCGTCTGAATCACTATTATCTGTCCAATCCTAACTATGGCTATTCCTATGAGCGTATTGTCCATACGGCAGAACATGAGTTGGGGCATGCGATTGGCTTGGACCATACAGATGAGAAGTCTGTGATGCAACCAGCAGGTTCCTTTTATGGTATCCAGGAAGAAGATGTTACAAACCTCCGAAAAATATATGAGATCAATGAGTAGGGGACTATCTTTCCCTACTTTTTTGCTATAATGGAACTATGAATAACTTGATTAAATCAAAACTAGAGCTCTTGCCGACCAGCCCTGGTTGCTACATTCACAAGGATAAAAACGGTACGATTATCTATGTAGGAAAAGCTAAAAATCTGCGTAATCGCGTGAGGTCCTATTTCCGTGGAAGTCATGATACTAAGACAGAGGCTCTGGTATCTGAAATTGTGGATTTTGAATTTATCGTTACGGAGTCCAATATTGAGGCACTTCTCCTAGAAATTAATCTGATCAAGGAAAATAAGCCTAAATACAATATCATGCTCAAGGATGACAAGTCCTATCCTTTCATCAAAATCACCAATGAGCGCTATCCTCGTTTGATTATTACCCGTCAGGTCAAAAAGGACGGCGGTCTCTACTTTGGACCTTATCCAGATGTGGGGGCAGCCAATGAAATCAAGCGACTACTGGATCGGATTTTCCCTTTTCGCAAGTGTACCAATCCACCGTCTAAGGTCTGTTTTTACTACCATATCGGCCAGTGCATGGCCCACACTATCTGTAAGAAGGATGAGGCCTATTTCAAGTCCATGGCTCAGGAGGTTTCTGATTTTCTAAAAGGGCAGGATGACAAAATTATTGATGACCTCAAGGGAAAGATGGCAACGGCAGCCCAGACTATGGAGTTTGAACGTGCGGCAGAATACCGTGACCTAATTCAAGCTATTGGAACGCTTCGAACCAAGCAGCGGGTCATGGCTAAGGATCTCCAAAATCGGGATGTCTTTGGCTACTATGTGGACAAGGGATGGATGTGTGTTCAGGTTTTCTTTGTCCGTCAGGGCAAGCTCATCGAGCGGGATGTCAATCTTTTCCCTTATTATAATGATCCGGACGAGGACTTTCTAACCTATGTGGGACAATTTTATCAAGAAAAATCTCATCTAGTTCCCAATGAAGTATTGATTCCGCAGGATATTGACGAAGAAGCTGTCAAGGCCTTGGTGGATACCAAGATTCTCAAACCCCAGCGTGGAGAGAAAAAACAACTGGTCAATCTGGCTATAAAGAATGCACGTGTCAGTCTGGAGCAGAAGTTCAATCTGCTAGAAAAATCTGTCGAAAAGACCCAAGGGGCTATTGAAAATCTAGGACGTTTGCTTCAAATCCCGACCCCAGTCCGCATTGAGTCCTTCGATAATTCCAATATCATGGGGACCAGCCCTGTTTCGGCTATGGTGGTCTTTGTCAATGGCAAACCAAGTAAGAAGGATTATCGTAAGTACAAGATAAAAACCGTTGTTGGGCCAGATGACTATGCCAGTATGAGAGAAGTCATTCGTAGGCGCTATGGTCGAGTACAGCGTGAGGCTTTGACTCCTCCAGATTTGATTGTCATTGATGGAGGACAGGGTCAAGTCAATATCGCCAAGCAAGTCATTCAAGAGGAACTGGGCTTGGATATCCCTATTGCAGGTCTGCAAAAGAATGACAAACATCAAACACATGAATTGCTCTTTGGAAATCCGCTTGAGGTGGTGGAGTTGTCTCGCAATTCTAAGGAATTCTTCCTCCTCCAACGCATTCAAGATGAGGTGCACCGCTTTGCCATCACCTTCCACCGCCAACTGCGCTCCAAAAATTCCTTTTCATCCCAATTGGATGGAATTGAAGGTCTGGGGCCTAAACGTAAGCAGAATCTCATGAAGCATTTCAAGTCTCTGACCAAAATCAAGGAAGCCAGTGTGGATGAGATTGTCGAAGTTGGAGTACCAAGAGCAGTAGCAGAAGCTGTGCAAAGAAAGTTGAACCCGCAGGAAGAAGAGGAATTAGCTCAAGTAGCGGAAAAACAAGTAGATTACCAAACGGAAGGAAACCACAATGAACCATAAAATCGCAATTTTATCAGATATTCATGGCAATACAACTGCCCTAGAAGCAGTGATTGCAGATGCTAAAAATCAAGGAGTCAGTGAATATTGGCTTCTGGGAGATATTTTTCTTCCTGGTCCAGGCGCAAATGACTTGGTCGCTCTGTTAAAGGACCTTCCTATCACAGCCAGTGTTCGAGGCAATTGGGATGATTGTGTCCTTGAAGCCTTGGATGGTGAATATGGTTTGGAACATCCACAAGAAATCCAATCAATGCGAATGACCCAGTTTTTGATGGAGCGAATGGATCCTGCAACGATTGTCTGGTTACGAAGCTTGCCTTTGCTGGAAAAGAAAGAAGTTGAGGGGCTACGCTTTTCTATCTCTCATAATTTGCCAAATAAGAACTATGGTGGTGACTTGCTAGTTGAGAATGATACAGAGAAATTTGACAAACTCCTAGATGATGAAGTTGACGTGGCAGTCTATGGTCATGTTCACAAGCAGTTGCTTCGTTATGGCAGTCAAGGGCAACAAATCATCAATCCAGGGTCGATTGGCATGCCCTATTTTAATTGGGAGGCGTTAAAAAATCACCGTGCCCAGTATGCCGTGATAGAAGTTGAAGATGGGGAATTGGTAAATATCCTATTTCGTAAAGTCGCTTATGATTATGAAGCGGAGTTAGAACTGGCCAAGTCCAAGGGACTTCCCTTTATCGAAATGTATGAAGAGCTACGAAGAGAAGACAACTATCAGGGGCACAATCTGGAACTATTAGCAAGCTTAATAGAAAAGCATGGGTATGTAGAAGATGTGAAGAAATTTTTTGATTTTTTGTAAGAGTTTCCTAAAATAACCAATGCAAACTATAAAAGCGATTGGCTGGCCCAATCGTTTTTAATATATCTTATTGTAATTGAGATTTATCTGGGAGGTAAGAACCACCTAGATAGGTGTTGCTGAGTTTTTCAAGGGTTCCATCTTGGTAGAGTTCTTTGAGCGCTTTATCAAATTTCTCTTTAAACTCTTTTTGGTCGTTTGAGAAAACGATATAGTTGTTGGGGCTATCGGCAGAAGGTAAATCAACGACTGAGAGATTTAAGCCGCGGTCCTTGATGATTTTTTGAACGGATACCTTGTCAAAGACTAGGAAATCAAATTCACCGTTAGAGAGGTCTAGGATTCGCTTACCGATATCCTCGCCAGAAAAATCGATAGTAGCAGGATTATCAGTATGTTTTTGATTCCAGTTATTGATGAATTGAGCGTTTGAAGTTCCGGTATCCTCTTGCGTTGTTTTACCAGCAATTTGGTCAAGTGAAGTCAAAGGATTTTTCTTGTTGCTGACAAGGACGAGGGGGTTGTTCGAAATTGGAAGTGAGTAGAGGTATTTTTCAGCACGCTCTTTTGTATAACTCAAGTTATTGGCTGCAGCCTGATAGTGACCAGAATCAAGTCCTGGGAAGATACTCTCCCAGGCAGTTCTTTGGAATTGAATCTCGTAGTCGCTGAGTTTTTCATCAACTGCTTTTAGAACTTCGATGTCGAAGCCTGTTAGATTGCCCTTATCTTCGTAGTCAAATGGCGGCACATCGCCAGCTGTAGCAACGACGATTGTCTTTTGAGAGCTGGTCTCTTTAGGTGTGGCTTGATTTCCACAGGCAACTAAAAATGGTAGGATGGCTAATAATAGGCTAAATTTTTTCATAATGTCTCCATTCAAATGTAAAGTTATCTGCTAGTTTATCAGAAATGTTCCTGATGAACCAATATATATTTTTTATGGCCGTAATAAAAAATCTTAATCATGAAAAATCCCTGCAAGCTCTTTCAAATTATGGTAGAATGGAAGCAGTAGAATTAGAAAAGGAAATCGATTATGAAATTTCTGGAATTAAACAAAAAACGTCATGCGACTAAGCAGTTTACTGATAAGCCTGTTGATCCAAAAGATGTGCGTACGGCTATCGAAATTGCAACCTTGGCTCCAAGCGCCCACAACAGTCAGCCTTGGAAATTTGTGGTGGTTCGTGAGAAAAATGCTGAATTGGCGAAGTTGGCTTATGGTTCAAACTTTGAGCAAGTATCATCAGCGCCTGTAACCATTGCCCTCTTTACAGATACGGACTTAGCAAAACGTGCTCGTAAGATTGCCCGTGTCGGTGGGGCAAAGAATTTTTCAGAAGAACAACTACAATACTTCATGCAGAACTTACCCGCTGAATTTGCGCGCTATAATGAACAACAGATTAGCGATTACCTAGCTCTCAATGCAGGTTTGGTTGCCATGAACTTGATTCTCGCTCTTACAGACCAAGGAATTGGATCAAATATGATTCTTGGATTTGACAAATCAAAAGTCAACGAAGTTTTGGATATCGAAGACCGTTTCCGCCCAGAACTCTTGATTACAGTGGGTTACACAGATGAAAAATTAGAACCAAGCTATCGCTTGCCAGTGGATGAAATAATTGAAAAAAGATAGGAAGAAGAACAAATGACAGCAATTGATTTTACAGCAGAAGTAGAAAAGCGTAAAGACGACCTCTTGGCAGACTTGTTTAGCCTTTTAGAAATCAACTCAGAACGTGATGACAACAAGGCGGATGCCCAGCATCCATTTGGACCTGGTCCAGTAAAAGCTTTGGAGAAATTCCTTGAAATCGCAGACCGCGATGGCTACCCAACTAAAAATGTTGACAACTACGCAGGACATTTTGAGTTTGGTGATGGCGAAGAAGTTCTCGGAATCTTTGCCCACATGGACGTGGTGCCTGCTGGTAGCGGTTGGGACACAGATCCTTACACACCAACTATCAAAGACGGTCGCCTCTATGCACGTGGAGCTTCGGATGATAAGGGGCCTACAACAGCTTGTTACTATGGTTTGAAAATCATCAAAGAGTTGGGCCTTCCAACTTCTAAGAAAGTTCGTTTCATCGTTGGAACAGATGAAGAATCAGGTTGGGCAGACATGGACTACTATTTCGAGCACGTAGGACTTGCAAAACCAGACTTCGGTTTCTCTCCAGATGCTGAATTCCCTATCATCAACGGTGAAAAAGGAAACATTACAGAATATCTCCACTTTGCAGGTGAAAATGCAGGTGCTGCCCGTCTTCATAGCTTTACAGGTGGTTTGCGTGAAAACATGGTACCTGAATCAGCAACAGCAGTCGTTTCAGGTGACTTGGATGACTTGCAAGCTAAACTAGATACCTTTGTTGCAGAACACAAACTTAGAGGAGAACTCCAAGAAGAAAACGGCCAATACAAGGTGACGATCATTGGTAAATCAGCCCACGGTGCTATGCCTGCTTCAGGTGTCAATGGTGCGACTTACCTAGCCCTCTTCCTTAGCCAGTTTGACTTTGCTGGTCCAGCTAAAGACTACCTTGACATCGCTGGTAAAATTCTCTTGAACGACCATGAGGGTGAAAATCTCAAGATTGCTCATGTGGATGAAAAGATGGGTGCCCTTTCTATGAATGCCGGTGTCTTCCGCTTCGATGAAACAAGTGCTGATAATACCATTGCCCTTAACATCCGCTATCCAAAAGGAACAAGTCCAGAACAAATCAAGTCAATCCTTGAAAACTTGCCAGTTGCTTCTGTTAGCCTTTCTGAGCACGGTCACACCCCTCACTATGTGCCAATGGAAGATCCACTTGTCCAAACCTTGTTGAATGTTTATGAAAAACAAACTGGTCTTCAAGGTCATGAACAAGTTATCGGTGGTGGAACCTTTGGTCGTTTGCTCGAACGTGGGGTTGCCTACGGTGCTATGTTCCCAGACTCAATTGACACCATGCACCAAGCCAATGAATTTATCGCCTTGGACGATCTCTTCCGAGCTGCAGCAATCTACGCCGAAGCTATTTATGAATTGATCAAATAAAACGATAGAAGTCTGAGATTTTATGCTTGGACTTCTTTTTGGAGGGAAAACATATGTCTCAAATTGAAAGAATCAAGCAGGCTATTATGGCAGATCCGCAGAATGCTACTTTTACAAAGCGTGGCATCGAGCCTCTCTTTGCAGCGCCAAAGACTGCTCGCATCAATATCATCGGTCAGGCACCGGGACTTAAAACCCAAGAAGCAGGCCTTTACTGGAAGGACAAAAGTGGTGATCGTTTGCGGGACTGGCTAGGTGTGGATGAAGATACCTTTTACAATTCAGGTTATTTTGCTGTTTTGCCTATGGATTTCTACTTTCCAGGGCATGGCAAGTTAGGTGACCTGCCACCGCGAGCAGGTTTTGCAGAAAAATGGCATTCTCAGCTCTTGCAAGAATTACCAGATATTCAATTGACCCTCTTGATTGGCCAGTACGCCCAGGCCTACTATTTAAAGGAGAAAATCAGTGGCAAGGTGACAGAACGGGTAAAACATTACCAGAACTACTTGCCAACCTATTTTCCACTAGTTCACCCCTCGCCGCGAAATCAAATCTGGATGGCCAAAAATCCTTGGTTTGAGTCAGAAGTGGTGCCAGATTTGAAAAAAAGAATTAAAACCATTTTATAGTCAATGAAAATCAAAGAGCAAACTAGGAAGCTAG